>JBFWSD010000685.1:0-4643 GCA_050248575.1 Gemmataceae bacterium | reverse complement strand
GCTGCCCACCACCGCGGTCAACGCATCGTACAGCTCTTCCGGCGACAGCGGCTTCAGGTTCATGTGGCTGAACAGCTTCTCGTCGTCGGCATTGCTGACGGTCGGCTTGCTGGTCCGCTGGTAGGCCTTGCTCATGCAGATGGCCTTGGCCAGGTTCTTGAGATCGAAGTCGCTCTCGACGAAGCGGGCCGTCATCTCCTTGAGCAGTTCCGGATGCGAGGGGATGTTGCCCTCGTGCATGTCGTCGATCGGGTTGACGAAGCCGCGGCCGAAGAAGTGGCCCCAGGTGCGGTTGACCATCGCCTTGGCGAAGAACGGGTTCTGGCCCGCCGTCATCCAGGTGGCGAACACCGGGCGGTACGGGTCCTTCGTGTCGAGCTTGGGCTCTTCACCCTGCAGGAACTTGGCGGGCACAACCTTGGCCGATTCGGGCAGCCGCACGCCCTTGCCGTTGCCCGCTTCGGTCACGCCCAGATCGGTGGCCCCGCGGCGAGCGCGGTCGGGCCGTACCTTGGCGAAGAAGGCCGCCATGCCCCAGTACTCGTTCCGCTTCCAGCTGGTGAACGGGTGATTGTGGCACTGGGCACATTGCAGCTGTACGCCCAGGAACAGCCGCGACACCGAGTCGGTCACCTTGTCGACCGTGGCGTTGGCCAGGAAGTAGGTCACCGCGCCGTTCTTGGACTGGTTGCCCTCGGCGGTGACCAGATCGCTGACCAGCTTGTTCCACGCCGTGTTCTTGTTGAACTCCTCGGCCATCCACTTGTGCAAGGGCTCCGGAGTGATGCGGCGGTTGTTCGATTCGCGCGGGAACATCATGTTGACCCAGATGTCGGCCAGGTGCGTGCCGTACTTCGGGTCGGCCAGCAGCTCGTCGATGAGCTTCTCGCGCTTGTTGGGATCGGTGCTGTCGAGGAAGGCGGCCGCCTTGTCGGCGGGCGGAATGACGCCGGTCAGGTCGATATAGACGCGTCGCAGGAACTCGGCGTCATCCGCCTGGGGAGAAGCTTGCACGTTCGCGGCTTGCAGCTGCTGGTCGATGCCCTTGTCGATGATGCGGGCAAGTGCCGCGGCATCCTTCGGGCCGGCCAGCGCCGGAACGCACGTCCCCACCGTCGCCGCCACGACCAGTGCAGCTCTGGTCCACATACGCATGGCATGTTCTCCTATCTCGAGGCGTGAGGCAGCCTGGGTTGCGAGAGCCCGGGCCGGAGGTTGGCTGGATTGCTTCGACACAAATTACACTCTACCAAGTGCTTGCGTCATCTGGTGTGCTGTGACACCCCCCTATGCATTCCATTCAACCCTGACACTCGCGCAAGGTTTCGGCAAAAAGTTCCCGAAAATGAGCGCCCCAGTTGTGGATCCGGCCGGCCCCGGGCACGCCAATCAGCCGCGTGCCGCGAAGCGACGCAAAGGGCTAAAATGGCGGCCAAACGCAGGCGCTGCATGCCCGCTTGCGCAATGGAGGCCTATCTCTGATCTCTCTTAGCCATTGCAGGTTTTCGCTTTGCGCCAAATGACCGGCCCCGAAAAGCGAAAAGTGCGCAAACAAACGCCTCAAGTCACGGTGGGCACACGACTTTCGCCTCTGGTTTTGACACGGAGCGACGTATGTCGCTCGGTGTCACAACCAGATGCGAAAGTCATTTGGCCACTGTGACTTGAGGCGTTTGCTTGCGCACTTTTTGCCTTTTGGGGCCGGCCTTCTGGCGCAAATCAAAAACCTGCAATGGCTTAGAGAAACTCGACATAGGCCTTCATTGCGCAAATGGGGGGAAGCGGAGATGCAGACCAGCTCAACGATTGCACGGCAGAGTCTTCTGATTCTGGGCCTCTTACTCGGCGTGTACTTGCTCCCCCTCGCCCACGGGCACCGGCGCGGGAGTCAAGAGCGACACCACGATCAGCACCACGAAGCCCAGCGGGATCGTCACCAACGCGGGCTGGCTGAATGGCACCGGCGCGGTCGACGGATCCAGCCCGTAGACATTGGCAAACGTCTCGCCCGAAAGCAATATCCAGGCCAGCGAACTGACCATGCCCACCGTGACCGCGGCAGCAATACCCTGCTTGGTCGTGCGGGGCCAGAACAGCAACATCACCAGGGCGGGCAAGTTCGCCGACGCCGCAATATTGAACGCCCAGCCCACCAGGAAGCTCACGTTGAAGTGCTGGAACAGGATGCCCAGCACCATGGCCCCAATCCCCAGCACCACGGCAGCAAACTTGCCGTAGCGGACCTTCTCGTAATCGTTCATCTCGACGCGGCCAAAGCGTTCGAGCAGATCGTGGGCCACGGCGCCCGAGCCCGCCATGATCAGCCCGCTCACCGTGCCCAGCACGGTGGTGAAGGCGATCGCACTGATCACCGCGAACAAGAGATCGCTGAAGCTCTTGGCCAGAAGCGGCGCGGCCATGTTCGAACTGGTGACGTCGAGAGCACCGCTGGCCATCGCCCCCAGCCCGAGATACAGCGTCAGCACATAGAAGAAGCCGATGGCCGCGATCCCCACGACCGTGCTCTTCCGGGCCGCCGCCTGATCCTTCACTGTGTAATAGCGGATCAGGATGTGGGGCAGCGATGCCGTGCCACAGAACAGCGCCAGCATCAGCGAGATGAAGTTGAGCTTGTCGCTCAGTTTGTCGGAGTGCATGCCCTTGAAGTAGCCCCCGGGCACCAGCAACTCGCTCCCCTTGGTCCGCTTCGGGTAATAGATGGTGGTGACGCTGCCGTCGTCGCCGCGGATCGTGTCCTTGCTCCAGGTGATGACCGTGGAGTCGGAGAAGTTCGCGAAGAATGAGGCCGGGCCCAGCGGGCCAGTCTCTTCCTTGCCGCCGGGCAACTCGGCCAGCGTCCCCACCGGGTACAGGTCGTTTTCGGCCGACTGCGGCAGGCCACGCACCAGCGTCTTGCCATCGGCTGTCACCGTCAAAGTTTGCGTCTCGGTGAAGGTGTCGTTGGCAACGCGATAGGTGATGATCGAGCCGTCGGCCTGTTGCAGGCGAATATAAGGTTTGCCCGCCCAGGCGCCGGTGGCGGGCAGCACCTTGGTCCCCTGGCTCTGTAGCCGGCCATCGAACTCGGCTCGCGACAGCGGCGCGAAACGGTGCGCCGCCGGGTTCGATGAGGACGCTTCGGTGTGAAAGCCGCGCCCGAGGATCATGAACACCAGCACCGTGCAGAAAATCACCAGCAGCGAACCTTTGAGGAACTGTACCCAGGTGGTCGAGACCATGCCGGCCGTCACCACGATGAGCGTGACCACCACGCCAACGATCAACACGCCGGCATAGTGGGGCAGGCCGAGCAGCGGCGTGATCAACGCCCCCGCCCCGACCATCTGCGGAATGAGATAGAAGATGCTGACCACCAGGGTGGCAATCGCCACCGTCAGCTGGATGGCCCGGCTGTTGAAGCGGCTGTCGAGCGCGTCGGCAAAGGTGAACTTGCCCAGCTTCTTGATCGGCTCGGCGATGACAAACAGGGCCACCACCCAGCCCGCCAGGTAGCCGATCGAATAGAGGAAACCGTCGTAACCGTAGAAGGCGATCAGCCCGCAGATGCCCAGAAACGAAGCGGCCGACAGGTAATCGCCGGCGAAGGCGACGCCGTTGACGAACCAGTGAATCTCGCCGTGGGCAGCGTAGTAGCCCCGCGCGCTCTTGGCCCGGCGGCCCAGAAAGAAAGAGAGCCACAAGACTCCGCCCACGAAAAAAGCGAAGATCAACACCGCCGACAAGGCAGGAGAATAAATCATCCGTGTCTCACATCACGTGGGAGGGGAGGCAGGGGGCCGGCACAGCATCATGTAGATGAGGGCCAGCACCAAGGCCGCGCCGATCAAGCCCATGCCATAGACAATGGCCACGTTGACGCCGGCCACCGCCTCGCTGGCCATCACCTCGGGGCGGAACACCGCCAGAAAGATGAAGCCGGCATAGAGAAGGACATACACGGCAAAGAGCACAAGACCGTAGCGTGCGTTTCGCCTGGCCTGGTCGACTTCTTCCATCACTGAACCTCGGAGAGCGCGATGAAGGGCTGCGATGCTGTGCAAGCAAAACAGAAGGACCCGCGCCTGTCAACACTTCGCTACCCGTCTCCCGCGCCGGGCCGCCGCTGGTCTTGCGGATTTGGGACTTCCCGCGTAACAATAGTGAAAGTACTCGCCGCCTGGGTTGCCCGGGGATACTTCATGGCGCCGCGCCATTGCTTGCTGGTCGTCGACGACGAGGTGGAGGTGGTCCACAGCCTGCAGGACCTGCTCCGCTTCGACTATCGCGTACTGGGGGCCACGCGTGCCGCCGAGGGGCTCGATCTGGTCGAACGCGAAGAAATCCACATCGTCATGACCGACCAGCGCATGCCGGAAATGACCGGCGTCGAATTCCTCGAAAAGCTCCGCGACACCCATCCCGAGATCGTCCGCCTGCTCTTCACGGGCTTCGCCGACCTGAAAGCCGTCATCGACGCCATCAACACCGGCCACGTCTTTCGCTACATCACCAAGCCGTGGGACGCCGACGAGCTGCAAGCCACGCTGCGGCAGGCGGCCGAACGCTACGACATGTTCGCCGAGCGCAAGAGCCTGCTCGCCGAACTCCAGGTGAAGAATCAAAAGCTCGAGGCCGCCAACGCC
>JBFWSD010000684.1:0-4649 GCA_050248575.1 Gemmataceae bacterium | reverse complement strand
CGTGTCGCGCAACAATCGCCTGATCGAACGCCACGAATCGGGCAGCGTCGTCTATTGGAAGAGTTACGATTTCGCGGAAAATACGGGCGTCCAGAACCTGTTTGCCCGCCCGCTCGGGCCGGGCCGCGCCGACAGCCACTTCCGCCACGACGGCGGCGAACTCATCTTCAACCTGCCCAACGGGCTGCAAGCCTACATGCTCGTCGACGGCACGGGCCGACGCATCGACAAGGGACCGACCGCCATCGTCAGCGATCCGAAACGCCCCGACCGGGCCGTGGTCAACGGCCTGTCTTGCATGTCCTGCCATGCCCGCGGCCTGATCGACAAGGCCGACCAGGTCCGCGATCACGTGCTCCGCAATGCGGATTCCTTCGCACGGGCAGACCGTGACACCATTCTCGCCCTGTATCCGCCGCGCCCGCGCTTCGTCGAGCTGCTCGAGCGCGATGCGCGTCGCTTCCAGGATGCGGTCGCGCAGACCGGAGCGCCCTTGAGTGCGACGGAACCGGTGGCAGCCCTCGCCGCACGCTTCGAGGCGGAGCTCGACCTCTCGCTGACAGCTGCCGAAGCGTCGGTTCGCCCCGAGGGCTTGCTCGCCGCGCTCGAGCAAGAACCCAGGCTGGCCAAGGAACTTGGCCCGCTGCGCGTGCCCGGCGGCACCATCCAGAGGCAGGTCTTCGTCGCCGTGTTCCCCGAACTGGTAAGCACACTCCGCCTGGGCACGATCGTCGATCCGAAGGAGCGCGTGCTGGCCAGGCTTGTCTTGCTGGGCGCTGACCAGGCCCGCGCGGGCAACGCCGCCGCGGCACGCCGCGCCTACACGCAAGCCCTCGAACTCGATCCTGAATGCGCCACTCTGTGGGTGCGGCGCGGCGACCTGGCGCGGCAAGAGGGCAACCTCGACGGGGCCATCGCCGACTACGATCGCGCCATTGTTCTCGATGGCACGCTGGCCGTCGCCTTCAACAATCGTGGCCTGGCCCGCCAGGGTCAGGGCGACGTCACCCGGGCCATCGCCGATTTCAGCCGCGCCATCGAACTGGCCCCCGACCTGGCCAGCGCCCATCACAACCGGGCCGCGGCTCACTTTGCCCGCGGCGCACACGACAAGTGCATCGTCGATTATGGCAACGCCATCCGGCTGGCGCCGAGCTCGGCCCTCTCCTTCAACAATCGCGGGCTGGCCCACTTCAAGCAGGGCAGCCTCGACAAGGCGCTGGCCGACTATGACGAGGCCATCCGTCTCGCGCCCGCGTTCGCCGTGGCTTACTACAACCGCGGTCTGGTGCGGAACCAGCAGAAACAGTTCGCGCGCGCGGTCGCCGACTTCGACGAGGCGATCCGCCTCGAGCCGAAGTTCGCGCGTGCCTTTTTGAGCCGCGGCCTTGCCTTCGAGAAGCAAGGCGACCTGGCCCGGGCCCGCGCCGATCGCGCCCGGGCTCGCGCACTGGATGGCAGTCTAGCCAGTGAGCCCTGACCACAAGAGTCGGCCGGCGGCGGCGATGATTCGACGTCGTTTTGTGGCTCGTGATGTGCGACAGCAAACTTACTCAAAGGAGTCCTCGATGTGCAAGACACGTGGCCTCGGAATGTTCATGCTCATCTGCGTGCTGGGACTGACGGGCTGCAGCAAGTCAGAAAGCACTTTCAACACGGTCGGGCAGTCGTTGAAGACGGTGGGCGGCTCGCCCTCTGTTCCGCAGAGAGATGGCGGCCGTGACGTGGTCGCCAGGGTTGAGCCTGATGCCCGTGAAAAAGCCGTCCTGCCGCCGCCCGAGGCCGCCATGGCCCGGGCCGAGGTGGGCCACGAACGCATGGCCCCGACGCCTGTCACGAACTTGCCGCAATCCGGGATCCTCACCGCGGGCAGCTTCGACGACAATCTCGACCCGAGGTTCTATCAATCCTTCATCCGCCGCAACCTGGGCTGGAACTCCCCCGCGGCCAGCCGGTTCACGGGCCAGCGCTTGATCGTGCTCGTCAAGGACGAGTCCGGGCGTCCGGTTGGCAATGCGCGCGTAACCCTGACCAGTGCTGGCCACAATCCGGTCACGCTCAGCACGCGCAGCAACGGGCAAGGCGTCTTCCTCAGCTCCTTCGATCAGTATTCCGCTACGGGCACGCTGAGTGTGCGCGTCAGCCCGCCCAGCGGACCGACGAAAGTGGAACAGCTGCCCGCCGGCAGCACGCGCTGGGAAGTGACCGTGAAGGACACGCAAGCGGCGCTGCCCAGGCAGCTCGACCTGGCCCTGGTCATCGACACCACGGGCAGCATGGGCGACGAGTTGCGCTTCCTGCAGAGCGAGCTGCGCAGCATCGCCGCGACCATCCGTGCCCAGTATCCCGATGTCGAGCAACGCTATGCCCTCATCGTCTATCGCGACGATGGCGACCAGTACGTGACGCGCCGCTTCGACTTCACCAGCGATCTCGATGATTTTTGCGAACGCCTGGTCCAACAGAAAGCAGAAGGAGGCGGCGATCAGCCCGAGGCAATGCATCGGGCCCTGGCCGACGCCGCGCAGCTTTCCTGGCGAAGTGACGACACCGCACGCGTCTTGTTCTTGATCGGCGATGCGCCGCCCCATCGCCAGTGGATGAATGCGACCTTCGCGTCGGCCAATCAGCTGAGACAGCGCGGCGTGGTACTCTATCCGGTGGCCTGTAGCGGCTACGACCCGTCCACCGAGCTGGTCATGCGTACCTGTGCCCTGCTTTCGGGAGGCCAGTTCCTTTTCCTCACCGACGATTCGGGGGTCGGCAACGCCCACGCGGCCGCGCAGGTTCCCTTCCACCACGTACAGCGCCTCGACCACCTGATGATCCGCATGATCGCCAGTGAACTGGCTGGCAAGCCGGTGCCTGCCCGCCAGGAACAGATCATCCGCACCGTGGGCAGGCCCATCAACGAATGACGTTGGCCCGACGACGTGTCCGGGTAAACCGAAAACCGAGAATGAGGAACGGCTTCCCCATTCTCGGTTTTCAGTTTCTGTTTTCCGTCACCGGTCCCCATTTCCCTTATTCCCCACAGACAGACTGGGTAATCCGATTGTGACGTGCACTGTGGTACACCTCTTTACCCAGCAAACGACTTTATCCTGGACAAAAAGCCCGTCGCCACTATCGTTTATTGTGTTTCCCCGGTGACGAACCAGGCTGATCCTATGCCTCTCGAAGGTCCCGCCATGTCGGTCGCGAGCACGCGGAACGGGCTCGCCGCGGATCAGCAGGCGCCGCTGGAAGCTGCCCTCGCATCCATCCACTCCGCACTTTCCGTCCGTCGCGCTGATGGGGCGGTTCAGTCCATCTCGGGCCATGGCGATGTAGTCGTGCCCGCCTTTCGGCTGGAAGACCTGGGCGACCCGGCCTTTCGCGCGGCGCACGGGCTGCGCTACGCCTATGTTTCCGGAGCGATGGCCAATGGCATCGGCTCGGCCGACCTGGTCGAAGTGATGGCCCATGCCGGCATGCTTGGCTTCTTCGGCTCGGCCGGGCTGGCTCCCGAGGTGGTCGAACGCAACATCGTCCGCTTGCAGGCGAACCTCGGCGAACTGCCCTTCGGCATCAACCTGATCCACAGCCCGAACGAGCCCGACCTGGAAGCGGCGATCGTCGAGCTCTATTTGCGGAAGGGCATTCGACTCATCGAGGCGTCGGCGTATCTCGACCTGACGCTGCCCGTGGTGCGCTACCGGCTCCACGGGATCAAGCAAGCGGGCGACCGGATCGTGACGCCCAATCGCATCGTGGCCAAGGTGTCGCGCGTGGAGGTGGCCACCAAGTTCTGGTCGCCGCCCCCCGACAAGTTGCTGCGCGAGCTGGTATCGCGCGGCGAACTGACGAGCGAGCAGGCCGAACTGGCCCGCCGCATTCCCATGGCCGACGATTTGACGGCCGAAGCCGATTCGGCGGGCCACACCGATAATCGACCGGCGGTGACGTTGCTGCCCACCATGCTGGCTTTGCGCGATCGCCTGCAAGCGGAGCATGGCTATCGCGAACCGCTGCGCGTGGGCGCGGCGGGCGGCATTTCCACGCCGTGGTCGGCGGCGGCGGCCCTCGCCATGGGCGCCGACTATCTCGTCACGGGCACCGTCAATCAAGCCTGCGTCGAGTCGGGCTCGTCCGACGTGGTGCGTGAGATGCTGGCCCAGGCCGAACAGGCCGATTGCACCATGGCCCCGGCCGCCGACATGTTCGAGATGGGCGTGAAGGTACAGGTGCTCAAGCGCGGCACCATGTTCGCCATGCGGGCCGCCAAGCTCTATGAGATTTATCGCAGCCGCGCCGGCATCGACGACATCCCCGCCGATGAGCGGGCCACGCTCGAGAAGACCGTTTTCCGTGCCCCGCTCGAGGAGATCTGGGAACAGACGAAGGCCTTCTTCACGCGGCGCGATCCTGCGCAGCTTGCCCGCGCCGAGGGCGATCCAAAGCACAGGATGGCATTGGTGTTTCGCTGGTACCTCGGGCAATCGTCGCGCTGGGCCAACGCGGGAGAGCCCTCGCGCAAGATCGATTACCAGGTGTGGTGCGGCCCGGCCATGGGCGCCTACAACGAATGGGTGCGCGGCTCGTTCCTGGAAGAGGCGAAGAACCGCCGCGCCGTGGTGGTCGCCCTGAACATCCTATATGGAGCGGCC
>JBFWSD010000683.1:0-4655 GCA_050248575.1 Gemmataceae bacterium | reverse complement strand
CGAAGACCGAGACGATCAACGTGCTGTCTCAGGATCAAACCGGGCCGCACATCAAACCGCCCGGCGACAAGGGCACGGGAAGTCCCAACCTCGATGCCACAGCGCTGGGCAGCCCCACGCCGTCAGCGCGGGCGGTCGGCGAGGCGCTGCCCGCGATTGATGGCTACGAGATCCACGACGAGCTGGGCCGCGGAGGCATGGGCGTCGTTTACAAGGCCCGCCACCTCAAGCTTGATCGCGCCGTCGCCTTGAAGATGATCATCGGCGGCGCCGCGGCGGATCGCGATTATCGCCAGCGTTTCCAGATCGAGGTGCAGGCAGTCGCCCAGCTTCAGCATCCGAACATTGTCCAGATCTTCGATGTCGGCGAGTTCAACGGGCAGCCCTTCTGTGCCTTCGAGTTCCTGGAAGGGGGCACGCTCGACAACAAATACGAGGGGCGACCGCTGCCCCCCGCGGAAGCCGCCCGGCTGATCGAAACTCTGGCGCGTGGCATTCACGCCGCCCACGAACGCGGCATCGTCCATCGCGACCTCAAACCGGCCAATGTCCTCCTCGCCGGCGACGGCACTCCCAAGATTTCTGATTTCGGGCTCGCCAAGCGCCTCGATTCCAACATCGGCCAGACGCAGAGCGGCATGATCATGGGTACGCCGGGCTACATGGCTCCCGAGCAGGCCGCGGGCCGGATCCGCGAGATCGGCGCCGCCACCGATGTCTACTCGCTCGGCGCCATGCTGTATGAGATGCTCACCGGCCGGCCACCCTTCGTGGCCGACACCGGCTGGGACGTGCTCAGCAAGGTAGTGGTGGAAGAACCGACGCCCCCTTCGAGGTTCCAGGGCAAGATTCCGCGCGATCTCGAGACCATCTGCCTCAAGTGCCTCGAAAAGGACCCGGCCCGGCGCTACACCTCGGCCCGCGAGCTGGCCAACGATCTGCATCGCTTTCTTGAAGGCGACGCGATCCAGGCACGCCCCGTGGGCCGCCTGTCGCGTGCCCTTCGCTGGGGCCGAAAGAATCGAGCTCTATCCGCCTCGCTGGGCATTCTCATGGCCGCGCTAGCTTGCCTGGCGGTAGCGGGCTACTACCTGCGCGACGCCGGCAAGAAGCAGTCGCAACCTGGTGAGCTTTTCGCCATCGCCACCCCGCTCGGCCTGCCGCCCGTGGCCGTGCCCGGCGACAATCAGCTCACCGTTGCCAAGGTCGAACTGGGCAAGCAGCTCTTCTTCGACAAACGACTGTCCGGCAATGACAGCATTGCCTGCGCTACCTGTCACGATCCCGGCAAGGGCTGGAGCGACGGCCACCCGCGCAGCGTCGGCGTCAACGGGCAGATCTTGCGACGCTCTTCCCCCACACTGGTGAATGCCGCATACCAGAAGTTCCTTTTCTGGGATGGCCGTGCTCATAGCCTCGAGCAGCAGGCGCTGATTCCGATTCTGGATCCAAACGAAATGGCGGCGGACCAGACCGCACTGGAACAGGAGCTCAACGCGATTCCCGGCTATCGCGAGCAGTTTCAGAAGGTTTTTGGCACCGACGTC
The DNA here is from genome assembly GCA_050248575.1 of Gemmataceae bacterium. GTDB lineage: Bacteria > Planctomycetota > Planctomycetia > Gemmatales > Gemmataceae > JBFWSD01. Next base: position 3,108 of record JBFWSD010000683.1, on the reverse strand, counting down.
ACGGCGGGCAACATCGCCAAGGCCATCGCTGCCTTCGAACGCACACTGGTAAGTGGCAACACCCCCTTTGATCGCTATCAGCAAGGGAACAAGTCGGCGCTCTCGCCGGCGGCCGAGCGTGGCCGGGAACTCTTCTTCAACAAGGCGCATTGCAGTGCGTGCCACGTCGGCCCGGTGCTGAGCGATTCTGCCTTTCACAACATTGGTGTTGGCATTGACGGCAAAGAGCCCGACGTAGGGCGACAGGCCGTACACAACCAGCTGGGCAACCGCGGCGCTTTCAAGACGCCCAGCCTGCGCGACATTGCCAGGCACGGCCCGTACATGCACGACGGCAGCCTCGCCACTCTCGAGGACGTTGTCGACTATTACGACAAGGGAGGCACCCCCAACCCGCAGCTCGACGAGGAAATCTTCCCTCTCAAGCTCACGCCCGAGGAGAAGAAAGATCTGGTCACCTTCTTGAAAGAAGGGCTGACCAGCCCCGAGTACCCGGTGGTGGAGCCGCCAACACTGCCGAAGTAAGCACATGGCGTGGGGCAGGTTTCCATCCTGCCACGGCACGACAGGGAGCACATTCGTGCCAGGAAACGGCGGTCTGACCTATCATTCTCGAATCCAGAAAGGTACGACGTGATAACTTCTTCTCTGTCGCCGTGGCGTGGTCTGTTCCTGGGCACGCTGATCCTGCTGGTCGGCTGCGGCAAGAACGAGCCCGGCCCAATGAACAACCCCAATCCCAATCCTGCTCCCGACGGCAAGATCGTCATCAAGGAAGAGCTGGTTGAACCCGAGTTGGTGATCGACGGGCTGTCGAACTCCTCCGCGCCCGATCTGGCCGCCGGTCCGTGCGGCGTCGCGGTGCAGCCCGGCACCGGGCATCTGTTCGTCACCATGAATGGCCGCATTGGCCGCGTCGTGCCGGGCAAAGACGCCAAGCTCATCGAAGAAGTCGTCGAGTTTCCCGTCGACAAGTACGGCAAGGGGCCGATCTACGAGCTGGGGCCGCTGGGCGCCGCCTTCCTGGATGAAAACACGCTCGTGGTGGGGGGCGGCGAACTGCCCGACGGCCAGGAGCTCGTGCGTTTCTACAGCGTGGGCAAGGAACCGGCCGTGACGCCGAAGAAGGCCGACGAGATGCTGAAGGCCGCCGGCCCCATCGCTCCCGGCGCTGACTCCGTGAAAGGTGAGGGCAACTTCTACGCGGTGGCCGTCAAGGGGAATACCATCTTCGTCACCTGCAACGGCGACGACACCAAGGGCTGGGTCAGCAAGGTTGAGTGGGACAAGGAGAAGCCGTCGCCGCTGCCCCTCACGCCGTACATCAAGACGAAGGTAGCCACGCAGGTCGATGCCCCCACGGGCATCACCATCGGGCCGCAAGGCGAACTGGTGGTCAGCCAGCTCGGCGAGATCACCCAGGACAAGGACAGCCTGCTCACCTTCTATGATGCGGCCAGTGGCAAGCTGATCAACAAACATGAAACCGGGCTCAACGATCTGTGCGGGCTGGCTTACAGCCCGAAGACCGGCAAACTGTACGGCGTCGACTTCTCCTGGTCCGACCCGAGCAAGGGAGGCCTGTATCGTCTCGAGGTCGTGGGAGACAAGGTGCAGCCAACGCGGATCGCCACGCTGGAAAGGCCGACGGCGCTGGCGTTTGCCCCCGATGGGACTCTCTATGTCACCATCGTAGGATCTGCGAAAGAGGGGAAGCCGGGGCAGCTCATCGCTTTCAAAGGTCTGTGAGATTCAGCAACTTCCGCGCAGAACGAGCGAAGCGGTTGCCCTGAATGTGCCGAAGATTCTGGTGGGGAAGCGCGCGGCGGGCCGCCTGCTTTGCCCGGATTCCCCATCTTTGCTAGCGTTGGCTTTTCAGCCTGTCTAGAATGTCGGAGAAGCACTTGCTGCCCGGCGCAAAAAGCCGCACGGTCCGAGAAGGCAAACGGAATCTTTTCCGCCCATTCGAGGAGTCGAGATCATGAACCGCGCCTGGATCATCGGTCTGTTTGTGTTGGCGTTGACCGCTCCGGCGCGGGCTGCCGAGCCCGAAGGCAAGATCGTCCACGAAGCCTGGGATGCGGCCTACCTCGACGACGGCAAGGCGGGCTTCGTCCACATGGTCATCCGTGAAATGGAACGCGGTGATCAAAAACTTTACAAGGCCACCACCGAACTGAACCTCAAGCTGCAACGCTTCAAGCAGACCATCACGCTCCGCATGGAAACCGGCTCGGTGGAAACAGCCGACGGCAAGGTCACTTCCGTCGCCATGGCCCAGACGCTCGGCAAGAACCAGGACCGGCTGCTCATCGGCGTGGTGAAAGACAAGGAACTTCACGTCACCATCGACGAGATCCAGGGGGAAATGAAGAAGCGCGTGCTGGAACGCAAGCTGCCCTGGAACGAGAAGGTCATTGGCCTCTACAAGCAAGACAACCTGTTCCGCACCAAGAAGGTCAAGCCGGGCGACGAGTTCTCCTACCTGGCTTACGAGCCGACCATCAACGCCGTGGTCACCACCAAGGTCAAGGTCATGGATTTCGAGGACGTGGATCTGCGCGGCAAGAAAGAAAAGCTCTTGCGCGTGGAAGCCGTTCCGGGCAAGATCGAGGTGGGCAACACTTCCTTCCAGCTGCCCACGTTGATCTCCTGGATCGACAAGGATTATGTCACGCGCAAGTCGCGCGTCGAGGTGCCCGGACTGGGCATCCTCTGGCTCTATCGCACCACCAAGGAAGATGCCACCGGCGACGGGCCGATCGCCCAGATCAAGGACATCGGCATCTCCCAGCTAATCAAGCTGAACCGCCGCATCGAACGCCCCTACGACACGCGCAATGTCACCTATCACATCACCATCAAGGGGGATGACGATCCGAAGACGGCCTTCGCCAGCGACGGCCGCCAGACGATCAAGAACGTGAAGGGGAACCAGTTCGACCTGCGTGTGGAAGCGACGCGCGGGCCGCGCAAGCTCGACAACCCGGGCGCGGCCCCTGCCGAGTACCTCAAGAGCAACAGTTACATCAATAGCGACGATGAGCTGGTCCAGAAGCATGCCCGCGCCGCCGTGGGCCGCGAAACCGACGCGTGGAAGAAGGCACT
>JBFWSD010000682.1:0-4656 GCA_050248575.1 Gemmataceae bacterium | reverse complement strand
CAAGGCAAACAGCCGCGGCAATCGCGGTTCGTAACATGATGAAACCTCCATAGGATCAGCTCCGCGAATGCGCTGCTGTCTCGGCGGAGGGACGAGACCCTGCAAGTCTAGCGAAGACGCCCAACGAAGCACATCAGCGTGAACCTGAGCGCACCGCGGCTTACCTGGCCGCAGAACTGATTCCAGACGCCAGCCGCAAACCCGGAGTTAGACCGCACCGTCGCCCACGCGGGCGGCGAGCTTGAGAACGGTTGCCCAGTTGCGCGTTGTCACGCGCTCCCCGGCCTTGCCGAGCAATGCCTTGCCCACTCGACTCTGCAGCACGCCTGCCGGGCAGTACAGGAAGGCCGCAGCCCTCGTGACGATGAAGCGCTCCGGCGCCTGAGCCAGATCCTGCAGCGGCGCGATCCCGGTCAACGCTGCCTCGTCGGCGGCGAAGGCGACCAGATACTTCGACTGCTCTGATTCAGACGGCTCGAACGGGACAGCGTTCAAGACTGCCGACCAATCCGCTGCCGACTTGACGATGACGGGGGCTTCCACCGCCATCGTCTCTCGCAGCGCAACCGCGATGGACGCCTCGTGCTTGCGCTGCGAACGGGATGCACTGGTGAACACCGCGTTCCCACTGTTGAGAACCGTGCTGACGTCCGTGTACCCAAGACCCTCCAACAACGCCTTGAACCCGGCCATCGGCACACGATTGCCTTTGCCGACATTGACCCCACGGAGAAGGACGACGAACCGGGGCATGGCTGTGTGGCCTATCGGGGACGTCGAGTCACCACTGAGACTCGCATGTCGATCAATTCGCGCCGATCCGCTCTGCCAAGGCTCGAGGTGAGGCCGCGCTCTTGGCCATGCGCTTGCGCTTGTGATACGTGAGAGCCGCTTCGATGCACAGGGCCAGCACGTCAGTTGGTACCTCTTCGTCGAACTGGAACAGCAGAGCCCGATTGCCCTCGAACCGGAAGTCGTTTGGAAAAAGGGTTCGAAACGAGTCGACGAGCCCGGTCTGGCAGTGAAAGTACATGGCGTACTGATCGGGAGACCTTGCCTTCCAGCCCAGCCGCACGGTACTCCCGCTCCCTGTTCGTGCTGTGACGTAGGCGGGTTCGCCCCACTTCAACGTTTCGTGCAATTCACCGACACCAGATGTCTCGGCGGCTGTCTTGAAGACAAGCTCACGAAGTGCCAGTAGACGCTCTCGGGCTCGAGGTGGATACGTGCGGAAGAGCACTTCAACCGCCGGATCGGCAAATGGCTTCATGAGCATCTCCTGTGAGGTGCCGATCGATGCCCGTGCGAGCTTGCGCCGGAGCTCAGCGGCCGTTGACGCGGACGACCGCGTGCGGCACCGCGCGGGCGGCAGAGTCAACTGTCCGTTGCAGCGATCTGTTGGGCGATGTCGCGCTGGCGACGATCATGGCCGCCCGACTGCATCGACGCCATAGGCCCGTCGCGCGGCAGCATGAGTAGACACGAACAAACAGGCTCCATGGTCCGCCAGCAGTGAACCAAGCGGTGGAATGATGAAAAACGGCGCGTGCCGCGTATGGCCATGAATCTCGACATCCTTGCCGGGAACAAACGAGATCGGGGCTTTGAAAGTGCAAGATCCCCCCGCAGCCTTGTAGCGCCATCGCGGTCACAGCCCAGATCGCTGCTTGTAGCGCGCCTCTCATCGCATGCCTACGTGGAGATGACCGGTCGAACGGCCTGTCAGGCGTCCCGCCCCTGGTACAGCGATGGGAGCAAGTTCTCGAGCATGCTGACCTCCTCCACATTGTGTGTTAGCCACGCGGCGCCCATCCTGTCCGAAAAGACTCGTGGCCGGACTAGGTGGTTGAACGGCCACCGAGATACTCCTGCGGAAACTCCCACAGTCATGCGCGACTTGTAGCTGGCACCGCCGACGGCAGTTCCAAACCTGTGCTCTAGCCTGAAGACTTCGACACCGGCTATGTGCTTGACCAGGGCGATTCCCTCCTCACTGAGCCTCTCCACCCACTCCGTTGAGTCAACGTAATAAGCAGGGTTCGCTGCGAACGCCTCAACGATGCGGAAGCGCGCCCCCTGCCCCGAGCCGCCAGTTGGTGATCTTGCAGCCAGCTCCCAATGAATGTGATCACGAGGGTGCCAAAGCAAGTACCTCGGGTAGTTTTGCCCTTCCCAAAGCATGTCCTGACCGAGGTTCTCGAACCACCAACGAAGCATCGTCGGAGTAACCCCTCGAACCGTATCGTGTTCGATCGTCAGCTCGAGCTGACCCGAACGGAGGATGGACTGAGTCGTCCTCGCGGAATCGACTGGCTTCATGGGGCCTGCATGAGGCCGCTCCGCTGGGATGGGCAAGCGCATAGAGGACCGATGTTGATGTGCCTGTAACGCCTGACGCCGGAGCTCAGCGGCAGTTGAAGCAGACGACCGCGTGCGACGGCGCGCGTGCGGCTGGGTCAGCATCCCGTTGCAGCGATCTGTCAGGCGCCATTTACGTACTCCACGACTTCCCCCTCAGAGCATAGACGATGCTTCGCTTTGGGGAAACGCTCGAACAAGCTGCCGTGGCCGGCGAACGAGCGTGAGTCCTGACGCAAGTAGTAGCCTTCTGCCCAGTGGACCAACTCTTTCAGCCCCTGCTCTGACTGTTCGCGATTCATATGGGCTTTGCTCTCAGACCCTCGCGAATCCAGCCTTCGACGGCACTCGGCCCACGGCAGATCGAGCCAAAGAAGCTCATCGGCCTGGGCAAAGAATTGCGATGCCAGCTCACCAAACACGCCCTCGACGACCCACGCATCCCAACGTTTGAACTTCTCGACGAGCTCGTAGACGTCCGTGCTGGGTCGCTTCGCATTGAACCCGCCAGGCAACCAGAATACTTCATCGAGATGAACAACCCGCGAGGCCCACTTTTCCGCAAGGCGTGCGGCAAGCCAAGTCTTTCCACTGCCGCTGTTTCCGATGATGACTGCACGCATCCTGATGTCTAACGCAAATTTAACCGGGCGACGGCGGATGGAGGCCTTGCCCGCGAAGTGCACGATAGGAACACAGCGCCTCGCGGGCAAGGCATCCATCCGCTGGCGCTCCCGTTGAACGACCAGTATGCATCGCTCTTCTTACAACGCGCGGTGTGAAGTCGTGTTGGCTACTTCTTTGCGATGAACCAAGCCACAAGCGCATTCGCGTGGCCGTGGCCCATCTCGTGTTCAGTCTTGAGAAGCGAGACCAGCTCCATGTGTTTGAGTGGACCTGCAGCTTTCAGGATCTTCATCCAGTGGTCGATCGGTTGCCCGTACTTTTTCTCGATCGAGGGAAAGTACGAGGCTGGTCCTTTTGTCTTCTCATCAGTTGCCAAGTTCGGTTCCTTGTCATTGGGAAGGTCGCCTTCGGAATCCGGGCCAGGCGGTTTTCGTGTTCGAGCGGCGGCGGTCCATCTGACGAGAGACGAACGGACTGGCCGGATATCGACATAGGCTCGGGTTGAAGAATGTGAAGAGCGGGGTCCGTTGTGATGCCTTGCGTCAGAGTCCAGCGGCAGCTGACGCGGACGGCCGCGCGCGGCAGCGCACGGTCGGACGGGCTACCTGTCCGTTGCAGCGCCCAGTTAGACATCCCTCGACCCTGCCGTATTGCTACTTCGGGCGATTCAATGCGTCCCACGATCTCGCCAACCGCTTGCCTTCGGTGATCTGCGCCTGCGAGGCTTCCTTTTCCACGCTTTCGAGCACTCCGCGGATGCGCCATTTGAGCTGCTGGTTCGGCGAGGTCTGCGTATAAAAGCGTCCGAGATCAAGCCACTTGTAGGCCTGCACGAGATCTTTCTGTACTCCTTCCCCGCGCCAGTATGAAACACCGAGGTTAAGCATGGCAGTGACACTGCCCTTCTCAGCTGCAGCCTGATAGTGATCCACAGCCTTGCGCTCGTCCTTTGCTACGCCGAGGCCGAAATCGTAAAGTGCGCCAATATTGGCTGTTGCCTCTGCATGGCCTTGGGCTGCCGCTTTCTGATACCACGACAGAGCGTTATCGTAGTCGACAGGTACGCCCTGCCCGTGTTGATACATGGAGCCAAGGCTGTTCTGAGCTTCGGCGTTGCCTTGATCGGCCGCTTTGCGGTACCACTTCGCGGCTTCTGCTGGGTCCCTTGGCACCCCGCGGCCGAAATCGGATGCCAGCGCGAGGCGGTACTGGGCGTTTGCATCGCCTCGTTCCGCCGCCTCTCGAACTCCATCGGGGACTGCTTGACCTTGAGGCGATGCGCACCCCCCAAGAACTAGGCCGGACAAACCTGCCGTCACCACTGCCTTCAAGAACTTTGAGTTCATACCGCCTCTGGTCTGATGTCTAACTCCGGAGCTCAGCGGCATTTGACGCGGACGGCCGCTTGCGGCAGCAAGCGGTTGGCCGGATCAAACGTCCGATCCAACGATCTGTTTGGCAGCGGCGCGCAGACGAGCGGCGAGCCGCCATCGCTCCGCAGCGCCTCAGGTTCCGAAAAAAGTAGTGCCTGTCGGAGCCGTCCAACTCGCCCCGGGGCATGCAACGGCGTTTGAAACCGATGACCGGACCCGCATGGGCACGGGTCATTGCGACCGAGCTTCTCGATAGGCTCCTTGTCGCCGTGGACAACCCGGAATCCGCGTTTGACGT
>JBFWSD010000681.1:0-4659 GCA_050248575.1 Gemmataceae bacterium | reverse complement strand
CGCCGGCAGCCATGCCGGAAGCAATCGACGTCGAAGTGCTCGTTTTCGTGGTCGTAGAACTCGAGCTGGTTGAGCGAGGCCAGGTTACACGCCGTATCATCCAGGAACATGTATTCCGAGCAATTGTGCACAACGATGCCATTGGCGACGAAGTGATGCGTGACGGGCTCGGTGAGATCGTAAACAGGTTCGACGCCGGCGAACTCGATCGACTCTACCTTGTCGTGAAATCGATCCGCATAGGTTGTAACTTCTGTGTTGAGTCGCGCTAGCTGAGCGGATTTCGGGCTCTGCGGCATGAAACCGATCTCGCGTTCAAAAACAATTCTAGAACTTCTCAAGATGCGCAAGCTATGGATTTGCTCGACGGGATACTCCCGCGTTCCACCCTTGCCATCGGGCAACAAGGCGACCGTCTGACCCGCAACCCGGCGATCCCGGTAGATCTTCGATTTGATCCCGAACGAAAGCAGCAACGTCTGAACTTGCTGGAGCAATTCGAGCGAACTGCTGTCCAGTGCAACAAAATGGGACTTTTCGGCATAGTTGGCTACCGTTCCGCCCGCAGTAAACAGCCCGCGGAGAATCCCCGCGAGCGATTCGCGGTCGAGTCGGAACGCTGCGTCCGTCAGTCGCTTGTTCTGGCTACCTTCATTTAGGATTGCAAACTTCTTGACCTCATCTACCACAATTCGCGATGAAGTACCAAGCCGTAACGTCGTCTGCGGTTGTGTAACATGAGTTTCTCGCGAACTCCTTCCGTCCAATGCGTGCTCAACCTTGAAAAGACGGAGATTTTCATCAATCCTGGCAGCAACGGCATCCTCATCAGGTCCAAGCGTCAGCAATGCGGTTTCTTGCTTGCCCATCAAGCAACCATCGCCAATCAGCAGCCCCAGGAATTCCGTCAAGCGTTCGTCAAGGTGAGCCGACCCGACGTAGTCGCGACGCTCCAAGTCGGCACCCGAATAACCGTTTGCAAGCTGGACAAGGTCGTCTTTCTGCAACTCCATCGCCGGTACATCGCCGCGATTTGCTGTCAAGACGCGATGATCTCCAGTTAATTTCACTTCATACCCAGCGCGTGTTCGCAACCGATAGACAGGTTTGACGCCAGTTTGAAACGAACCGGAAATCGAATGAAACTCACCATCAGACCCGATCACCATACTCTCGCGATCAAGCAGCTGATCGATGCGTACCATCCCATCAGTTGTCATCACCATTGTGTCGCCGGTCACACATGGATTGCTCGCATTGATGCGACCGTCCGCCGGGCAGGTGTGCCACTCGTTGATGGTCGTGTCGAACTGCACGCCCGGATCGGCACACGACCAGGCCGCGTTGGCAATCTCGTCCCACAGGTCGCGGGCCTTGAGGGTGTCGCTCGGTTTGGGGGCGCGGCCTTCGCGTTTGGCCTTTTCCTTCTCGGTCCGCCAGTACAGGTGCCACGGGCCGTCCTCGTCCACGGCCTGCATGAACGAGTTGCTGATGCGCACCGAGTTGTTGCTGTTCTGCCCGGACACGGTGGCATAGGCCTTCGAGTTCCAGTCGGTGTTGTACTCCTCGAACTCGATGGAAGTGACTCCCTGGCGGGCCAGTTGCACCATTCGCTCGATATAGTTGGCGGGCACCAAGGCCGCCCGGGCTTCGGCCACCGATTGCCGCAGCTCGCGGTTATGGATCGGATCGAAGCGATGATCCCCTTCGCCGGGCTCGTGCGGCTTGCCGTTGACCGCCTTCACCGCGCAGGCGCGCAGGATGGCGTTCAGATGGCGATTGAGCTGCTTCGAGCCCAGCACCAGGGCCGCCACCTTCTGTTCCTCGACCACCTTCCAGTTGATAAATTCCTGGATGTCGGGGTGATCGAGATCGAGAACGACCATCTTGGCGGCGCGGCGGGTGGTGCCGCCCGACTTGATGGCGCCGGCGGCGCGGTCGCCGATCTTGAGGAAGCTCATGAGGCCGCTCGATTTGCCGCCCCCTGAGAGGGGCTCGGCCTCGCCGCGCAGCGACGAGAAGTTGGTGCCAGTACCCGAACCATACTTGAAGATGCGCGCCTCGCGCACCCACAGGTCCATGATGCCGTTGCCGTTCACCAGGTCGTCGGCGATCGACTGGATGAAGCAGGCATGCGGGGCCGGGTGCTCGTACGCGCTGGTGGCGCGGGTCATCTGCCGGCTGATCGGATCGACGAAGTAATGCCCCTGCGCGGGCCCTTCGATGCCGTAGGCCCAGTGCAGCCCGGTGTTGAACCATTGCGGGCTGTTCGGCGCCGCCATCTGGCTGGCGAGCATGAAACAGATCTCGTCATGGAAGGCCTGGGCGTCGGCCTCGGTGGTGAAGTAACGCCCCTTCCAGCCCCAGTAAGTCCAGCAGCCCGCGAGACGGCGGAAGACCTGCCGCGCGTCGGTTTCTTGGGGTCGCCCGGGGGGATCGGCCTGCTCACCCTGGCTGCGTGCTTTCACATCGTCGCCAAAGAGGGAGCGGGCCACCGCGGCCCGGCTTCGTTGCAGCCAGCCCGGCACGCCGTCCTCGAAAACCTTCTCGGTGCGCGTGGGCACGCCGGCCTTGCGGAAGTATTTCTGCGCGAGCACGTCGACGGCCACTTGCGACCAGTGCTCGGGGACCAGGATGTCCTTCATCTCGAAGACCACGGTGCCATCGGGATTGGCAATCCGCGAGGCGCGCGTGACGAAGTTGAAGGAAGCAAACGGATCCTGCCCTTCCCGGGTATAACGGCGAGAAATATGCATGAGGTTCTCCAAAGCATCGTGCTTCTGGTGCGAGGATACCGCCACGATCCAATCGCGGCAGTGGGTCATTCTCAGACGAGCGAGGGACGCGAGCCCCCTTGGTCTATTTCGTTAACAGGGAAGGCGAGCGCTGACATGAGCCAGAAGGCTCTCGCTCGCCATCACAGATAGCTATCTTCCGTTCCCTTCCGCCCCGATCACGAAGGGCAGAGTCAGCCCGGACTGGTCCTGGTACTTGCCCTTCTTGTCGGCGTAACTGGTTTCGCAGACCGCTTCGGTCTTGAGGAACAGGATCTGGGCAATGCCCTCGTTGGCGTAGATCTTGGCGGGCAGCGGCGTCGTGTTGCTGATCTCGATGGTGATCTTGCCGCGCCATTCCGGCTCGAGCGGGGTGACGTTGACGATGATGCCGCAGCGGGCATAGGTGCTCTTCCCCACGCAGATGGCGATGATGTCGCGCGGGATTTCCAGGTACTCCACCGTCTCCGCCAGGGCAAAGCTGTTGGGAGGGATGATGCAATGATCCCCCTCGATGTCCACGAAGGAGCGGCCGTCGAACTTCTTGGGATCGACGATCGCCGAGAAGACGTTGGTGAAGACCTTGAAGTGCCGCCCCACACGCACGTCGTAGCCGTAACTCGACACGCCGTACGAGATCATGCCGGTCTTGACGGAAGCGTCGGCAAAGGGCCGGATAACCACGTCACGTTGAATCTGCCAGTCGGGAAGAGCGCCCATCGTGGAAACTCCTTGGTGCGGAAAGTGAGAGCAGACCGGCCCAGGCTATCGTGGCCCGGACCAGTTCGAGACGAGGTGCTTCCGGTCAGCCGGCGACTTTTTGCGAGTCAGGCCGCCTGTCCGGGGTCAGCTGGGTCCCTCCTGCCGCTCCCTCTCATGAAGAAACATATCATGAACAAGTGAATAGGTCAAGAATGTCAAAGACACAAAATCTGGTGATGGGTGAGAGAGTAAGCACAACATCTTGTGGTGTCAAGACTGCAAATGCGAGACCATTCTACGGGGCAATCCTCGCTGCCTGTCGCAGTCGACGTTTACGACGGCCCAAACCGTGATTTCTTTGCCGCACACAGCGCGCGAAAGTTGAATGTTTTTCTGGTGACGATGTGCGTGAAATGAGGACAGCTGCTTCAACCGGCAGGCAAACAGCTGATCAGGCCGCGTCTTTCTTGCGCTTGCCCCGTGCCTTCTTCCAGGCGGACTCCATCTCGATGTTGACGGGTTCTTCTTCATCGCCCGCAGGGGCCTGGGCACGACGAAGGGCGCGGGCGCCGTTCGTGGTGACGCGATAGCCTCCCGCATCCGCTTGCAAGTTCATGGCCAGCCAGCCGTGCGCCAGCAAATGACCATGCAACTCCACGAGTGCATCGGCACCGATTTCCGCCAGCTCGGTGAGACGCGTATGCCAGGCCTCGGGAGTAGCATGATCGAGGGCCACATAATGGCCCAGCAAACGTTGCAGCGGTTCGTTTTCGCGCAGGAGGTTCATCTCGTCGAACATGTCATCTCTAGTCGGATCGGACAGGGGGCCGGCTGAAGGGGCCGCCCGCCCGGCGCGATCAAGGCACCGCCCGCGGACATCAGATCGTCCCGCCTGTACAGATCGAGCCGATCTTTCCCGCCCGGTCCGGTTGTGGCGATTGCAGCCGAAATTCGGCGTGCAACGAAGCCCGCCCTGGGCTATACTCGATGGGGTAGAGGCCTTCATCCCCCACCAACCGGGTTCTTCTCCGAAGGACCCAAAGGCCGCGAGTGACGCTCCGGGCGTCATCCCTCCCTCCACTCCGCAAAGGAGACACGCCATGTTTTCCCTCTCCGATCGGGCTCCCGACCGCAATTGCCAAGGTTATAGCCGCCGCGAGTTCCTGCGCGTGGGCGGCCTGGG
>JBFWSD010000680.1:0-4660 GCA_050248575.1 Gemmataceae bacterium | reverse complement strand
GATGTCGACGCCGGCCGCGTTGGCGTCGCCGGGCGGGCCGGGCACGGGCATGATGAAGAGCGACGGCCCGCGCGTTCTCTCGCTCAAGATGCCCAGGTAGATGACTTCCAGCCCGTCGTAAAACTGGATGTGGGCTTCTTGCTCGTATTGAGGGACGAGGTTGCCCGCGCGATCGAGAAGGATGCCGCCGGCCCGGGCAGCGCCTGGACAGAGGACCAGGAGCAAGAGAGTCAGCTTCTTCACGCGCGTCTCACGCCATGATGCTCTTCACCGGCACGCCGTAGACATCGGTCAGGCGGAAGTCGCGGCCGTTGTAGCGATAGGTCAGCTTCTTGTGGTCGAGGCCCATCAGGTGCAGGACCGTGGCGTGCAGGTCATGGATGCTGACGCGGTCGACCACCGAGCGCAGGCCGATCTCGTCGGTCTGCCCGTAGCGGGCGCCGGGCCTGGCGCCGCCGCCGGCCATCCAGACGGTGAAAGCATGCGGGTTGTGGTCGCGGCCCGTGCCCCCCTTCTGCACGATGGGCAGCCGGCCGAACTCGCCCCCCCACACGACCAGCGTGGAATCGAGCAGCCCGCGCGCTTGCAGGTCGGTCAAGAGGGCCGCGATGGGCTGATCGGTCTCCGCCGCGAATCCGCCATGATTGGCGACGATGTTCTGGTGCCCGTCCCAGCTCTTCTCGTTCTCCTCGCCGCCGGAGTAGATCTGTACGAAGCGGACGCCCCGTTCGACCAGCCGCCGCGCGATCAGGCACTGCTTGGCGAAGTGCTTGCACTTCGGGTTTTCCAGCCCGTAGAGGTCGTGGGTTTGCTTGGTCTCGCGGGCCAGGTCGAGCGCCTCGGGGGCCGCCATCTGCATGCGATAGGCGAGCTCGAAACTCTCGATGCGGGCCGACAGCTCGGTCTCCAGCGGCCCGGCGGGCAAGCTCTGCTGATTCAGCTTCGCCAGCAGGTCGAGCTGGGCGCGCTGCTGTTTCGCGGTCATCTCGTCGGGGCGGCTCAGGTTGTCGATCGGGTCCCCCTGCCCTTTGAGGGCCGTGCCCTGATAGATGGAGGGCAAGAAACCCGCGCCCCAGTTCTGCGCGTAGCCCTTGGGCAGGCCGCGGCCCAGCGTGTCGTACATGGTCACGAAGGCGGGCAGGTTCTGGTTCTCGGTGCCCAGCCCGTTGGTGACCCACGAGCCCAGGCACGGAAAGCCCATGCGCGTCATGCCCGTGTTGACCTTGAGCAGCGCCGGCGAATGATTGTTCGAGTCGGTCCAGCATGAATAGAGGAAGGCCATCTTGTCGACGTGCCGGGACAGGTTCGGAAAGATCTCCGAGACCCAGGTGCCCGTCTCGCCGTGCTGGGCGAACTTGAAGGGGGACTTCATGATCGGGCCGACCTGGTTCGTGAAGAAGCCGGTGTTCTTGTCGAAGCCTTCCAGCTCCTTGCCGTCGCGCTTGATCAGCTCGGGCTTATAGTCCCAGGTGTCGACGTGACTGGGCCCGCCATTGATGAACAACCAGATGACGGACCTGGCCTTGCCTTCGAAGTGGGGCATCTTGGGCGCGAGCGGCTTGGGGGCCGCGGCCCGCGTTTCTTGGTCGAGCAGCCCGGCCAGGGCCATCAGCCCAAAGCCGCCCCCGGCCCGGCGCAAAAAGTCACGACGCGTGGCATAGCCCGGATGGGGCGGCGCAAACAGTTTCGGTTCATCCATCAAATCACCAATGCGTCGGTAATCAGTAGTCCGTGGTCCGTGGCCTGAAGCGCCGCGGCCACGGGCCACGGACTACTGACTACGGACTCTTCATAGTTTATACTGGCCCGCGACCGTGACTCAACGAACTTCTCTGAGGGGACTGCGATGCGTCGTTTGAGCTGCTTGCTGGTGCTGTCGATCGTCGTGCCGGGCTGCGCCAGGTCCACCGACCCCGCCGGGCCCGCGCCGGAGAAGAAAGGGACCATCGGCGTCTCGGTCATGACCACGACCAACCCCTTCTTCAAGGTGATCGGCGACACCATCACTGCCGAGGCGGGCAAGCACGGCTACGACGTCATCGTCGTCTCCGGCGACAACGACGTCAGCCAGCAACAGCGCCAGGTGCGCGACTTCATTCGCCGCAAGGTGCTGGCCATCGTGCTCTGCCCGTGCGACTCGCAGGCCATCGGGGCCGTCATCCAGGAAGCCAACCAGGCCGGCATCCCGGTGTTCACGGCCGACCTTGCCTGCATGGCCAAGGGGCCGAAGATCGTGCAGCACGTGGCCACCGACAACCTGGGGGGCGGCAAGCTCGCCGCCCAGGGCATGATCGAGGCGCTCGGCAAGTCCGGCGGCAAGGTCGTCATCCTCGACTACAAGCAGGCCGAATCCTGCATCCTCCGCGTCAACGGCTTCAAGCAAGTGATCGAAGAGCACAACAGCAAGGGGGACGGGGGCAAGATCACCATCGTCTCCGAGTTGCCCTGCGGCGGCGACAAGGACATGGGCTTCCGCGCCGCCCAGGACGCCCTGCAAGCGCACCCCGACCTGGTGGGGATCTTTGCCATCAACGATCCGTCGGCGCTGGGTGCGTACACGGCCCTCGAGAAGGCGGGCAAGACCGAGCAGGTCAAGATCATCGGTTTCGACGGCATGCCCGAAGGCAAACAAGCCATCAAAGAGGGCAAGATCTACGCCGACCCCATCCAGTTCCCCGACCAGATCGCCAGCAAGACCGTAGCGGCCATGGTCGCCTACTTCAACGGCGACAAGCTCGAGAAAGAAGTGCTCATCCCGACCTCACTCTACCGCAAGGCCGACGCCGAGAAGGATCCGAGCTTGAAGTAGGAGATCCGTTCAGTTGCGTGCGCCGAGATCCATGATCTGCTGGATCGCCTTCACGATGGTGTCGTTCTTGGTCTTGAAGGTAACCAGCACATCGACCCCCTTGGGCTCGAGCTGAACGCTACCGATCAGTTCGGCGAGCTTGTCGGGCAGCCCGGGTGCGTTCTTGCCGATGATGAGGAATCCCTTGGCGATGTCGCTGACCTCGGTGGCAGTCTTGGCGTCCGGATAGCGCAGCGTGGCCCGCGCCTGGATGTCATCGCCCAGCTGAAGCTGGAGACCCAGTCGATCGACCTTGTCGAAGATCTTGGCCGCCTGGTCCGGAGGTTTGATGGGTGCCTGGTTGAAGTCCGGGCGCGACGCCGCCACGGCCAGCGTGGCGGACATGTCGACTTCGTCGAGGGCCGCGCGCAACGCCGCGGAGAGTTCCGGTTTCTTGTTCCGCTTCAGGATCGCTCTGATCATCTCCACATGCCCGTCGAGGATCACGTTGCGTTCGGGAATGCAGTAAGCCTGGTTCTTGTCGCCGCCGCGCGGGCCGGCATAGCGATAGAGCGTGATGTCGCCCACCTTCTCCTCTTCAAACGCGGGCGCATGGGCGAGAGTCTTCTTGAATTCGCTGCCCTGTGCGGGCTTGCTGGTGAAGATGATCGCCAGCGGATCGCTCCGTTCCTCACTGATCGCGAAGACGAGACGATCGACCTTCAGCACGAAATCGTCGTCGCTCTTGAAGGTGTAAAACGTGGGCGTGTCTTTCTGGATCTGCTTCCAGAGCGGGCTTTCGAACGCCTGGCGTACCTGGACGGAAGCGATGATCACGCACTTGTCGGGGAGATACTTGTCGGCCGGCCCGACTACCGGACCGCTGAAGAACCAGCGGGCCAACATGTACGTGGGCAGCAAACAAAAGAGCAGCACGGCCACCACGCCGGCCGGAATCAAGAACCGGAGCGGCAAGCGCCGCAGCATCGGCCCGCTGTTTTCGGGTGTTTCCGGTTCCGCCGGTGCGGCAAAGCTGACCGGTGCCAGTGGTTCCGTCACGATTTCGATCGCCGGGGCGGGGATCTGCATGACGGCCGAACATTGCCGGCACTTGGTGGAACGCCCGGCAACCTCGTCCGGTACCGTGTAAGGTGCGCCGCAAGACGGGCAAGCAAATGAGATGGGCATGACAAAGACTCTCCTGGTGGCGAGGTGGCCCGCCGACTCACTTTATGCGGGCCGACTCCAAACGCAAGAGTCGCTTTGCCGCGACAGCGGCGTAAGATGACCTCGGAGGGGCACGTGACCACCGAGGGAACATCGCCGGGCCTGCTTGCCGAGCTTTGTCGCGTGGCGGCGGAAGCACGCGCTGAACGGGACTGGTTCGGGCAAGTCGCGGCTGTCTTCGCGCGGCAGCTAAACTGTCGCGTTCTGGCCCTTCTCGAGGGCAGCCCGCCCTTCGGTCTGGATCTGGTCGCGGGCCAGGTTCACTCTTCGCCCGCCAGCGATTTGACTGCCCTCAGGGAAGGACAGATCGAGCTGCCCCTCATGATCGGCGGCCGTTCGCTTGGCGTCTTCCGGCTCGACCGGCAAGGTGGCTTCGCCGGGCTCGACCGCGAGCTGGCGGAAGCGGGCCACCTGCTCGCCCTCGGCCTCGAACACGTTCGTGCCAGGGCCCAGCTTCACGAGCTGCAGGGCAGGCTGGCCAGCGAGTCGGCCTACATGCGCGACCAGCTTCGCCGCGACCGTGATCTGCGACTCCTTACCGGCGACAGCGCGGGCATGAAGCAGGTCCGCCAGGCCATCCAGCAAGTCGCGGGCACCGATAGCACCGTGCTGATCCTCGGCGAGACGGGCACGGGCAAAGAACTC
>JBFWSD010000679.1:0-4661 GCA_050248575.1 Gemmataceae bacterium | reverse complement strand
TCTGCGACTTCTGCGCGTTCTTTCGCAAGAGTACCGACGCCGATGCGTACGTGTTGCCGCGCGAGGAGCTCTATCACAAGTTCGAAGAGACCATCGCCCTGGGGGGCGACCAGGTGCTCATGCAGGGCGGCCTGCACCCCACGTACAAGCTCGACTGGTACGAAGACCTGCTCCGCGACCTCAAGGCGCGCTATCCACAGGTGAACTTGCACGCGTTCAGCCCGCCGGAGATCTGGTTCTTCCACAAGCTGAACAAGATCCCGCTGCGCGAAGTGCTCGAACGGTTGAAAGCAGCCGGGCTGGGCAGCATCCCGGGCGGCGGCGGCGAGATCCTCGTCGACCGCGTCCGCCAGGCCATCACCCGCAACAAGTGCCTCACCGACGAATGGCTCGAAGTCCATCGCGTCTGGCATCAACTCGGCGGCCGTTCCACCTGCACCATGATGTTCGGCCACATCGAGACCTTGCCCGAGCGGATCGAACACCTCGACCGGCTGCGTGCCTTGCAGGATGAGACGGGCGGCTTCACCGCGTTCATCTGCTGGACGTTTCAGCCCGAACACACCGACATGGCCCACGTGCCGCCGGTGGGCTCGTTCGAATACCTGCGCACGCAGGCCATCGCGAGGCTCTACCTCGACAACATCCCGAACATCCAATCATCCTGGGTGACGCAAGGGCTGAAGATTGGCCAGCTGGCCCTGCTCTTCGGGGCCAACGATATGGGCAGCCTGATGATCGAGGAGAACGTGGTCGCCTCCGCGGGCACGGTGCACTACCTCACCCTCGAGCAGATCAAGGGCGCCATCCGCGAGCTCGGCTACATCCCGCGGCAACGCAACGTGTTCTACGAGTACATCGACACCGTGCCCGAGAAGGGCAACGGCCACGCCGCCCCCAGTGCCGCGTCGACCAGCTTGCCCATGCTTACTTGAGCCGACCGGCAACGGGTAACAGGCCAGCGCGATGCAAATGGCGGGCTCCTGTCCCCAGTCAGGGCCGGTTCACCGGCTTGTTGCTGCTGCGGATGGGGGGCAGGTTGGCCGGTACTTCGGTGGGCAGCAGCAAACCCGGATCGGCGGCTTGCCAGCTCAATCGATAGGTTACCGGCATCTCTCCTTCTTCCTTCACAGCCGGGGCCGTGTCGATGATGATGCGATGGATCGCATACGCGGCGCGGCGGCGCACTTCGCGGTCACCATCCTTCAAGGCGATCAGGAGCGAGGGCAACGCTTCCTGCGAATCCTTGCCCAGCTGGGCCAGCACATAAGCGGCATTGGCCCGCAGGTCGCGGTCCTTGTCGCGCAGCTTCTCGATGAGGGCAGGAATGGCCCGCTTGCCGATGCGGCCCAGCGTGTACATCGTGGTTTCACGCACTTCCCCTTCGGAATCGCGCAGGGCAACAACCAGCTGCTCCACCAGACCCTGGTGACGGCTCAACAAGTCATCGAGCGCCGGTGCGGGCTGCGCAGACGCCTCCTTCACGGGCATCGGCACAGTCTGCTGCTTGACGAGCGCGGCCGGCGTCTTCGGAGAAATCGCCTCTTGCGGCTGGTCTTCGGCGTGCAACATGCCCGCGATCAACACGAGCAACAGGAGCGCCTTCAGCTGCCTGGGTTTCATGGGACGGGCTCCTCCTTGAGTTAGAGCGACCTCGAGCGCCTGAAGTATACCTGGCTTGCCCGATTTGCGGCAATGCAGATCGTCTGAGGCGGTCGCCCCGCACCGGTTGGCAGCGGCGGCGTGTCGGCCCGCATCGACCAGGGCCGCCATTTCTGCTAAAATACACCGATCAGGATACCTCCAGGACGCAACGTCCTGGCACCAGGAAGGGGACTCACTGCATGTCCGAGACGATCCAGCCCGTTTCCATCGCGGAAGAGACAAGACGACGCTATCTGAACTATGCCCTGTCGGTGATCACGGCGCGGGCCCTGCCCGACGTGCGCGACGGGCTGAAGCCAGTGCAGCGGCGCATTCTCTACACGATGTTCAACGACTTGCACCTGCATGCCGACGGGCGGCCCGCCAAGTGCGCCACCATCGTCGGGCAAGTCATCGGCCACTATCATCCGCATGGCGACGTGGCGGCCTACGACGCCCTGGTGCGCATGGCCCAGGACTTCATCATGCGCGAGCGGCTGGTTGACGGGCACGGCAACTTCGGCTCGGTCGACGGCGATGCGGCGGCCCACTATCGCTACACCGAGAGCAAGCTCACGCCGCTGGCCGAACGGCTCATGGCCGAGCTGCGCCGCAACACCGTCGATCATCGTCCCAATTTCGCGAATACCAAGCTCGAGCCGGTGGTGCTGCCCGCGCAGTATCCCAACCTGCTGGTGAACGGCACCTCGGGCATCGCCGTGGGCATGGCCACCAATATTCCGCCGCATAATCTCGGCGAGGTCATCGAGGCATGCATTCATCTCATCGATGAGCCCGAGGCGACCACGGCCCAGCTGCTCAAGTACATCAAGGGGCCCGATTTCCCGCTCGGCGGCAAGGTCGTGACCGACAAGACTGCCCTGCGCAAGATCTACGAAGACGGCACGGGCTCCATCAAGGTGCAGGCCGAATGGAAGCTCGAACGCGAGGGCCGCAAGAACCAGATCGTGGTCACCTCGATCCCCTACGGCGTCGACAAGGGCAAGCTCGAGGAAGTGGTCGGCGAGATCATCGCGGCGCGCAAGCTGCCCCAGCTCATCAATCTCGTGAACGAATCCAACGAGAAGGAGGGCATGCGCATCGTCCTGGAGATGAAGCCGGAAGCCGATCCCGAGATGATCATGGCCTACCTGTACAAGCACACGGCCATGCAGGATGGCTTTGCCTACAACCTCACGTGCCTCGTGCCGGACGAGAGCGGGCAACCCCAGCCCCAGCGCATCGGCCTCAAGGCGATGTTGCAGCACTTCGCCGATTTCCGCTTCGCCACCGTGAAGCGGCGTTTCGAGTACGACCTGGAAGTGCTGCGCCGCCGCATCCATATCCTCGACGGTTTCCGCATCATCTTCAACGCGCTCGACAAGGCCATCAAGCTGATCCGCGAGAGCGACGGGCGGCCCGACGCTGCCGAGAAGCTCATCAAGGCCTTCAAGCTCGACCAGGAACAGGCCGACGCCATCCTCGACGCCCAGCTCTATCGCATCGCCCAGCTGGAAATCAAGAAGATCCTCACCGAGCTGAAAGAGAAAAAGGCGCAGGCCGAGGAGATCGAAGGCATCCTCCGCTCCAACAAGAAGCTCTGGGGCGTGGTAAAGACCGAGCTCAACGAGGTGGGTGGAAAGTTCGCGGGCAAGCGCCGCACCAAGCTGGCCCTGGGCGAAGAGCTCCTCGAGTTCAACGAGGAAGCCTACATCCTGCGTGAAAACACCAACGTGGTGCTGACCCGCGACGGCTGGATCAAACGCGTGGGCCGGCTCGCCGCGGTCGAGAGCACGCGCGTCCGCGAAGGGGACGAAGTGATCGCCGTGGCCCCTGGGTCGACGCTCGATCACGTGATCTTCTTTGCCGATGACGGCAGCGCTTACACCATGCGCATCCACGACGTGCCCGCCAGCTCGGGCTACGGCGAGCCGCTCGCCAAGTATTTCCGCCTCGGCGACCAGGTCAAGATCGTCAACGCGGTCAGCTGCGACGAGCGCTTCACGCCTCCGTCGAAGGAAAGCGACGAACCAACGCCCCCGTTCCTGCTGGTCGTCACCGCGCAAGGGCAGACCTTGCGCTGCCCGCTGGCGCCTTACCGCACGGCGTCCACCAAGGTGGGCCGCCGCTACGTCCGCCTCAACAAGGACGACCGGGTGGTGCTGGTCAACGTGCTGCAACAGGACGACGAGAAACTGATCCTGGCCTCGCAGTCGGGCCGCATCATCCAGTTCGCCCTCGAGGAGATCAACATCCTCTCCGGCGCGGGCAAGGGGGTAATGGGCATCAAGTTGAAGGACGACGATCAGTGCATCGGCGGGGCCATCATCTCGCCGCGCCAGGACAGGCTGATCGTCGAGACCGGTGCGGGAGGCACGCAGGACTACCGCACCGACAAGTACGACACCACCTCGCGTGCCGGCAAAGGCTTTGAGGCCGTCAAACGCACGCACTTCACCCGTGTGGTGCCGCCCGCGATCCAGCTCGTCGACTGGGACGAGGTGGAAGAAGGGCACGAGGCCAACGGCAACGGCAAGCAAAAGGGGCTGTTTGATTGAGCTCGCCCCAGCGCCGACGAGTACTGAACTCCCGAACATCCGACCGTTCTTGATGAAGCGTCGAGGAAGACTGGCAGGCGACCCTGGCTTCCCGCAATAATGGGCAGGAGAGGCAAGAAATGAGTCGTGCAGCAACCACGCAGCCGCCTCCCGTTTTCAGAGCGCGTGCCCGCGTATCGCCAACAGCGAGGCCGAAAGGCCCAGTCGCGATCTATCCATTTCACCGTTCATTGTCAGGCTGGAGTCCGATGCCTGGCAAATCGACGACGAACTCAAGGATCGCAATTCGGTCGGCTACCTGGTCGATGCGATGAGCGCCAACATCCTTCACTAGCATTACCATCAGTAAGTCGCAAACACTTGTTTCGCAATGGATGAGCTGGGGACGCTATTGAGCTGGTTAAGGCTAACCCTGCTGGGAGGATGTATCGGTGCGTTTACCTGTGCAGCCTCGGAAAC
>JBFWSD010000678.1:0-4662 GCA_050248575.1 Gemmataceae bacterium | reverse complement strand
CGCAAAGTGGCCCGTCCACTTTGCGTTCCTTCTTCCTCTGGGCTATGATGTGGGGAGTTGCCGCTGCCCTTTCCCCCGAGGAGCCTGGAATGAAGAGACAGGGCTTCACCCTCATCGAGTTGCTGGTGGTGATTGCCATCATCGGCGTGTTGATTGCGTTGTTATTGCCCGCCGTGCAGAAGGTGCGCGAGGCCGCCAACCGCGTTCGCTGCACCAACAACTTGAAGCAGCTGGCCCTGGCCTGTCACAGCTATCACAACACGAACGGAATGCTGCCGCCAGGGGGCCGCACCACGGTCACGGGCAGCGTGACTCCGTGCACAACGAACTATCCGGCTTCCCACACCAACTCGGCCGCGCGTGCCCCGTGGACCGTGTTGCTCTTGCCCTTCCTGGAAGACCAGAACCGGCTGAACCAGTTCCAGCTCGATGCCGGCTTCAACGGCATCATTCCCGATAGCAACAACAGCGGGGCCAGCCCGGCGCCGCAATCGCCCAACGTCAACGAGCAGAAGAAGGGCAACTTCCTCTACCAGTGCCCATCCGATCCCAATCGCGGTCCGGATTCCACGCTGAACAACTATGCGGGCGTGATGGGGGGCGGTACCCCGCAATGCGCGGGCTGGCATCCCAACATGCAATGGTTCGATGGCGGCGTCCTCTTCCACAACTCGACCATCCGCTTTGCCGACATCACCGACGGCGCCACCATGACCTGGATGATCGGCGAGTTTCGGCAGGGGGTTGTCAAGGAGGGCAACCTGTGGGGCGCGAGCTGGGCCTCTGGCATTCGCATCAACCAGAACGCTTCCATTCCGTACAACCTGTGCGGCGCCCAGAATCCGATCAACAGCACGGCCGGCGTCGGGCAGAACACGTTCAAGAGCCTGCATCCGGGCGGGGCCAATTTCGCACGCTGCGATGGCTCGGTGACCTTCGTGCAACAGAACATGGATCTGGCCCCCTTCCAGCAGATGGGCAATCGCGCGGACGGGCTGCCCGTGGGGGACAAGACGCCATGAGGCAGCCCGCCTGGATGATGCTGGTTCCAGCCCTCCTGGTCGGCTGCGGGCAGTCGGATGGCCGGCACCAGATCAAGGGGACGATCACCTGGCAAGGGAATCCTGTGCCGGCGGGCAGCATCGTCTTCGAGCCCGATACGGCGAAGGGGAACCAGGGCCCGGCCGGCGTGGCCGAAATTCACGAGGGCCGCTTTATCACGGGCCCGGAGTTCGGCGCCCGCAGCGGCCCGCACATTGCCCGCTTCCAGCTCTGCGACGGCAAGAGCCAGGGGGACATGGCCCCGCACGGGCTCTTCCTCACTCCCGAGATCCGCCTCGAAGTCGACCTGCCCGCGGAAGGGGGCACGCTCGATTTTGCCTTGCCCAGGGAGTGAGTCCCGCTCAGCGCGACATCTTCGCCACCGCGTCCGGGTTCAGCGTGATACCCAGCCCCGGGCCGGTGGGCACGTGGAGCATGCCCTCTTCATCCAGCTTGAAGGGCGGGTCGATCAGTTCATCGATATAAGGAACCCCGGTCTGATACTCGACATAGCGGGCCACGGGCAACGCCGCCGTCAACGCCAGGTCGGCGGCCACGCCCACCGCGGTGTTCCAGCCGTGCGGCACCAGCAAGATGCCGCGGTCGTACGCATGCCAGCCGATCTTCTTCGCTTCCGATAGCCCGCCGCACTTGGTCACGTCGGGCTGGATGATGTCGACGGCGCGTCGATCCAGGAACGGCGCGAAGCCTTGCCGCCGCGTCAGGCATTCGCCCGTGGCGATCGGCACCACCGAGGCGGCCCGCAGTTCGGCGAAGCCCTCCACGTCGTCGGGGCGCAATGCCTCCTCGAACCAGGTGATGTCGAAGTCGGCAAGCAGGCGGGCCGTCTGCTTGGCCCAGTTCACCGAGTGGGGCCAGAACTGCTCGCTGCCCCCGGCGTCCACCATCAACTCGATGTCATCGCCGACCGCGTCGCGGGCCGACTCGATCAGGATCGCATCGTAGTGATTGCTGACGCGCCCGAAGGGCCGCCAGCCCATCTTGATCGCGCGGAAACCCAGCCCTACCTGCTCTTGCAGCTTGTCTTGCAGCTTCTCGGGCTCGTCAAAGAGGATCGACGCATAGGGCTTGATGCGGTCGCGATAGATGCCCCCCAGCAAGCGGGCAACGGGCTGCTTGACCGCCTTGCCCAGCAAGTCCCACAGAGCAATGTCGATCCCCGAGATGGCATGCTCCACCGCGCCGCCCCGGCCGAACCAGAACATCGATTGCCGCAGCTTCTCGCTGACCCGCTCCGGTTCGAGCGCCGACTCGCCGACCAAATGGGGCCGCAACTGCGCCAGCGCCGCCTCCACCAGCGCCTGCGTGGTGTAGCACGAGCCGATGCCGGTCAGCCCTTCGTCGCTGACGACTTCAAGGATGGTGTTGTGCTGCGCTGCCGGGTCGGTGCCGCCGGGCCAGCCATGATCGTGCGTGCCCCCGCGCAGCGGGATGGTGTTGACGGAAGTGATCTTCATTTGCTTTGCGCGCCCTGGTGCCGTTTGGTTTCTGGGAATGTATCAGCGGGCTCGATGGGAATCGAGCGAAAAGCAACCGCACACCATGTCAATAGACCTATTGGTTCCCCTCGGGGTCGGATTGACTCTGCAACCGCCTTCTGCGATCCTCATTTCCCCTTGGACAGGGAAGAAGGAGGATCGATCATGGACGATCGAAGCCTGTTGAAGCGGAAGCTGTCGCTCGTGATCCCGGCCTACAACGAGGAAGCGGGCATCCGCCAGGCCCTGGGCGAGGCGGACCTCGCCCTGGCGGAACTCGGCTACCAGTATGAGATTCTGGTCGTGGACGACGGCAGCGCCGATGATACGGCGCGCGTGGTCGAGGATTTTGCGGCCCGCTTCCCGCGCGTGCGGCTGCTGCGGCATCGCCACAATCGGGGCTATGGCGCCGCCTTGCGTACAGGTTTCGAGGCTGCCCGCTTTGACCGGGTCGCCTTCACTGACGCCGATTGCCAGTTCGACCTGGCCGACCTGGGCCGCCTCGTCCCCTTCACCGACCGCTTCCATATCGTGGTGGGCTACCGCGTCCGCCGGCAAGACACGCTCAAGCGCCGCTTCCTCTCGTGGGGCTACAACCGGCTGGTCAAGGTGTTGCTTGGCACCGGCGTCCGCGATTGCGACTGTGCGCTGAAGGTATTTCGCAAGGACGCGCTGGCCCGCATCCTGCCCGAGACGACCGGCTTCTTTGTGAATACCGAGATGCTTGCCCGGGCCAGGCAACTGAAAATGAACGTTGCCGAGATGGCTGTGCGCCATCGGCCGCGGCTGCGCGGGCAGAGCAAGGTCTCGCTGGCAGACGTGCCGCGCACGCTGCGCGTGTTGCTGCCTTTCTGGTGGACCCAGCGCGCCACGAAAGTCGAGCCCGTCACTTCCCGCCCCACCGAAGTCCGTCAGCACACCAAGGTGGGTTAGCTGATTTCCGATTTTTGATTTTAGATTCAACGCTCGGCACGGGTGCCCGCATTCATCCGCGCATGCAGTCCGCGTTCATCCGCGGGCGTTTTGAATATCAGCCTTCGCGGAGGATGACGGCAGGATCTTGCCGCGCGGCTACCAGGGCGGGGAACCAGCCCGCCAGGCAGCAGACCACTGGCGCGGCGATGAGTACGGCCAGCAGCAATTCGGGATTGAAGAGGTAGGAGAGTCCTTCGCCGCCCCATAGAGCGCCGAGGGCCCAGCCGCCTAGGTAGCCGAACAGAGCGCCGAGCAGCCCGATCAGGGCCGCCTTGGCCAGGAACAGGGCGAAGACCTGCATCGACTTCACGCCCAGGGCGCGCAGGATGCCGATCTCCACGCTGCGCTCGCGCACATTGAGGAAGGTGAGCACGCCGAGCCAGACGACGCTGCCGAGCATGACGAGTGGCACCAGCCAGGCGGCGGTGGCCTCTTTTTCGAGCCGCAGGGCCGCTCGGTTCTCGCGGGCTGCCCCGACCTGTTCCTTGGCCCAGACGGCGGTGCGAGTCACGCTCTCTTTGCCCTCGCGGGCGGCGCGGTTGCGTGCCTCGGCCCGCACCAGTGCCTTTGTGCGCCATTCTTCCACCTGCGTGTCGGGCAGGATGGCAGCCACCTCGCGGCGGATGTCGCCCAGCCGATCGGGTGAGGCACAGTTGCACTCCAATGCCAGGATGGCGTTGATGCGCCCGGTCTGCCCGAACATCTCCTGTGCTTCGGCCAGGTTGACCCACACAGTGATGTCGTCCTTGGTGCCGCGCGGTTCGTGGATCTTGGCGATGGTGAACTCGTGGCCGAGCAGCTTGACCGAGCTGCCCTTCTGCTTGTCGAGCTTGCGGGCCAGCTGGCTGCCCATGATGATGTTGCCGCGCGGCACCAGGTCGAGAAACGGCTTCTTGGGATCGCGGCGGGCGATGGGCACTTCGCCACGCGTGCCGACCACAATCACGGGCATCTTCTCCTCGGGCCATTCCAGCCGCACTTGCAAGATGGGCAGCAGGTGGTTGATGGTGGCCACGCCCGCGCTGGACAGCTTGTGCACGTATTCTTCGGGCATGTACCTCGACGGCGTATCCTGGGCGATGAACTCGCCAATATCCTGGTCCTTGTGCAGGATGAGCAGATTGAAGCCGAGGTCCTTGGTGATCTT
>JBFWSD010000677.1:0-4665 GCA_050248575.1 Gemmataceae bacterium | reverse complement strand
GCTTGGTCCGCACCGTGCCTACTGGGAGCCGTTTTGCGGTTCGCTCGCAGTGCTCCTGGCCAAGCCAAGAACCGCCCATGAGAACGTGAATGACTTGCATGGCGAACTGACCAATCTTGCCCAGGTTCTTGCTCAGGAGAAGAATGCCGTCCGACTTTACGGCATGCTGTCGCGGGCGCTGATGCACGAGAGCACCTACGCCAGCTCGGCGGCCTGGCTTCAGGAACACGAACTGAGTGACCGCCCGGACGTGCAACGCGCCTATCACTATTTCATCGTCGCCTGGCAGGGCCGGAACGGCTTCGAGGGCACGGCGAAAGCGAAGCCGACGTTCACCTTGCGCTGGACTTCTTCCGGCGGTCACAACGGCCAGCGGTTTCGCGCCGCCGTGGAATCGATCCCGGACTGGCACGACCGGCTCCGCAGCGTCGTCATCTTGCGCCGGGACGGCTTCGATGTACTCGAACAGATCGAGGACAACCCGCGTGTAGTCGTTTACTGCGATCCGCCCTACCTGAACAAGTCCACGGCCTACCGGCACGATTTCGCGGCGGACGACCACGCCCGGCTGGCGCAGGCACTGCGCCGCTTTCGCAAGACGCGTGTCGTCGTGAGCTACTACGACGATCTCAAGCTAGCCGAATTGTACGCAGGCTGGACCAAGGTCGATTGCTCCCGGACCAAGGGCCTCTCGAGCCAGACGGGCGCAGGTGCAACCGCAGCCCCCGAAGTACTGCTCATCAACGGAGTGTTGGCTGACGAGGCCGTGACGAAGGAGTTGTTCCGTGGCGCTTGATCCGCGACAGCTACGACCGAGCGACCTGTGCCGGCTATTGAACTCGACCCCCTTGGGCGAGGTCATCAACGAGCGGCAGCTGCACCGGCACCGCAATGCCGCCGGCTATCGGATCGGTGCAGGCCGGCACGTCGATCTGTTCCGCTATGTCGCATGGTTGGTTGGGCAACGTCACGCTTCCAAGCCAGAATCTCAAGCTCACGACTACGATGCGCACCGGGAACAGGCCCGAGCGCGAAATGCCGCCATCTCCCAGTCGGGGCGCGACATTGGTGAGTTCGGCTTCGTGGTCAATCCCCCACGCCGGCGCCGCGCCGCTGCCGACTTTCGCTTCTTCTGTGAAGCGTATTTCCCGCTGACCTTTCACCTGGCATGGTCGCAGGACCATCTGAAAGTGATCTCGAAGATCGACCAGGCCGTACTGCGTGGCGGCCTCTTCGCGATGGCGATGCCGCGCGGCAGTGGGAAGACAACCATTTGTGAGTGTGCCTGCATCTGGGCCGTGCTGAATGGCCACCGCGAGTTCGTCTGCCTGATCGGCTCGGACGAGGGGCACGCCATGGACATGCTCGAATCGATCAAGACCGAGATCGATGGTAACGATCTGCTCGGCGAGGACTATCCCGAAGTCGTGCATCCGATCCAGAAGCTCGATGGCATTGCCAATCGGTGCGCCGGGCAGCTCTATCGGGGCGAGCGTACGCACATCGGCTGGACGGCGAAGGACATCGTGCTGCCCACGCTCAGGCCGCATGGCTGGTTCGAGCGCGCGGATCATCGTGATTTCGTCGGCCCAGACGGTTTCTCGCTCGGCAGCGGAGCCATCATCAAGGTTGCCGGCATCACCGGTCGCATTCGTGGCATGAAATTCAAGCGTGCCGACGGGCAGACGGTCCGTCCCACATTGGTAGTGCTTGATGACCCTCAGACAGACGAGTCGGCACGCTCGCTTTCGCAGTGCGCCACGCGCGAGAGCATTCTGGCTGGTGCTGTTCTGGGTCTGGCCGGACCAGGCAAGAAGATCTCTGGCATCATGCCCTGCACGGTCATCAGGCCGGGTGATATGGCCGACCGCATCCTGGACCGCGACCAGCACCCGCAATGGCAGGGCGAGCGGACCAAGATGGTCTATGCCTTTCCCACGAACGAGAAGCTCTGGCAGCAGTACGCCGAGATTCTTGCCGAGAGCTTTCGCGCCGGCAACGCTGGCGACGAGGCCACCGAGTTCTATCGCGCCAACCGCGCCGAGATGGACATTGGCGCTGTGATCGCCTGGCCCGAGCGATTCAACCCCGATGAACTGTCGGCTATCCAGCACGCCATGAACCTCAAGCTCCAGGATGAGGCCGCCTTCTTCGCCGAGTACCAGAACGAGCCGTTGCCCGAGGAGAAGACGGACGACGAGCTCACTGCCGACCAGATCGCCGCCAAGATCAACCGCCTCAAGCGCAGCGTTGTACCGCTCGGTTGCGAGCAGGTCACCATGTTCATCGACATTCAGGCCACGTTGCTCTTCTACGTCGTGACCGCCTGGCACGACGACTTCACGGGCTGTGTCATTGACTACGGCAGCTACCCTGACCAGAAGCGTGGCTACTTCACATTGCGCGACGCCAGGAATACGCTCAGCGCGATCACGCAGAACGCCGGGCTGGAAGGCTCGATCTTCGCCGGCCTCGAAGCGTTGACCGATCATTGCTTGGGCCGAGAATGGCCCCGTGAAGACGGCGTGGCCATGAAGATCGACCGCTGCCTGATCGACGCGAATTGGGGCTCGTCTACCGACATCGTCTACCAGTTCTGCCGGCAGACGAAGCACGCGGGCGTCGTGCTGCCCGCCCACGGACGTTTTGTCGGGGCCTCAACTTTGCCTTTTTCTGAGCACAGGCGCAAGCCTGGTGAACGTGTCGGGCTGAACTGGCGCGTCACCAGCGCCCACGGCAAGCGAGCCATCCGCCATGTGTTGTTCGACACGAACTACTGGAAATCGTTCGTGCATGCCCGGCTTGCAGTGCCGACGGGCGACAAGGGCTGTCTGTCGCTCTTTGGCGACCGCACCGAGCAACATCGCCTCCTCGCAGAACACTTGACCGCCGAGTATCGCGTGCGAACGGAAGGCCGTGGCCGTGTTGTGGACGAATGGAAGCAACGCCCCGAGAAGTTTGACAACCACTGGCTCGACTGTCTGGTGGGTTGCGCCGTCGCGGCATCAATGCAGGGCGCGGTTTTGTTCGGCACGGATGGAAAAGTCGAGAAGGCTCGACCACGTGTGAGCTTTTCTGCGTTACAGAAAGGAAGGCGTGTATGAGCACCTCGGTCACCGTTCCCGTTCAACAGGGAATCCGTTGCCCCGCGTGTGGCTCCCGAGATTTGCCCGTTTTCTACACACGCAACCGCGATTCACGCATCGTCCGACTTCGCGAATGTCGTGTTTGTAAGCGGCGCATCAAGACGTCGGAACGGGTTATTGGCTGAAAGTTCCACTAATGGAACTTTCTATCGCAATTCTCAGAAACCGCGAGCAAAGTGCCCGAGATAGCCGGTTATGTCTAATAGGGGGATCAATTCTTCAATTAGACAGGACTTGCAAGTGCCTG
This sequence comes from Gemmataceae bacterium, assembly GCA_050248575.1. Lineage (GTDB taxonomy): Bacteria > Planctomycetota > Planctomycetia > Gemmatales > Gemmataceae > JBFWSD01. The sequence goes on along the minus strand of JBFWSD010000677.1, from coordinate 1,272 downwards.
AAAATCTCGATGACACCATCCGAGAAAATGCCGAGGGGCCATCGAAAGCCTCGGGCGATGCAGGCAGTGTCGAGCAGCACAAGTTGAGCGAACAAATCGAGGCAGACAAGTACCTGGCCTCGAAGGAAGCCACCAAGAAGAAGACTCGCGGTCTGCGATTCAGCAAGATCACACCACCTGGGGCCACATAGTGTTCCAATGGCTCTCCAATCTGTTTGGCCGGCAGTCCCGGTCTGCGCCGGCCCGCGCGAATCAGGTCATTCGTGCCCGCTACGATGCCGCGCGGACGACTGAGGACAACCGCCGCCACTGGGCAAATGCGGACGGTCTCTCGGCCAACGCCGCCAACAGCCCAGACGTGCGCCGCACGTTGCGGAACCGGGCACGCTACGAAGTCGCGAACAACAGCTACGCGAAGGGGATCGTGCTGACCCTGGCCAACGATGTCATCGGCACCGGTCCTCGTCTGCAGTTGCTCACCGTTGACGCTGAGGCCAATCGACGCATCGAGGATGCGTTCCTGCAGTGGGCCAGGGCGGTGAGATTGGCAGAGAAGCTTCGCACCATGCGAATGGCTCGCGCCGTTGATGGCGAGGCCTTCACGATTCTTATCAACAACCGGAGGTTGGCCACGGCAGTGCAGCTTGACCTGCGTGCGGTTGAGGCCGACCAAGTCTGCACGCCGGATCTGAACCCGCTCACGACGAACGCAATCGACGGAATCGTCTTCGACGGGTTCGGCAATCCTGTCCAATATCACGTTCTCAAGCAGCATCCTGGCAACTCGGGCACGCGATTATTCGGTGACTATGATCGTCTGCCGGCCGCTTCGATGATCCACTGGTTCCGAACCGATCGGCCAGGCCAGGCGCGCGGCATCCCGGACATCACGCCGGCGCTACCACTGTTTGCTCAGTTGCGACGATTCACTCTTGCTGTGATCGCAGCAGCCGAGACAGCGGCCGATTTCGCAGCGTTCTTGCACACAAATGCCCCGCCCAACGGCGAGGCCGATGCCGCCGAGCCTTTCGAGTCGCTGGAGATCGAGCAGCGCATGTTGACGACGCTGCCCGCGGGCTGGGACGTGAGCCAGTTGCGCGCCGAGCAGCCGGCAACTGCCTACGCCGAGTTCAAGAGTGAGATCCTGAACGAGATCGCGCGCTGCCTGAATATGCCCTTCAACGTCGCGGCAGCGAACAGTTCGGGCTACAACTACGCTTCCGGCCGCCTCGACCACCAGACCTACTTCAAGTCGATCCGCGTCGAACAGGC
>JBFWSD010000676.1:0-4669 GCA_050248575.1 Gemmataceae bacterium | reverse complement strand
CCTTGAGCAGCGTGAATTTCTCGAGGACAGAGTTGCCCTCCTTCACCATGCCGTACTTCACGGCCTTCTGGATGGGCTTGGTTTTCTCGGCGGCGGCGTGAGCCAGCCCGGCGGTCGCCAGCGCCGCGCCCGTAACGCCCAGGAAGCGGCGGCGATCAATTTGATGGTCAGTCATGTAGGATCTCGTTGTGGGGTTCACGGTGACGGGTGCTCGATCGATTATCCACGAAACGAGGCCAAACGCCAGCGTTTCCTGGTTTGGTGGATTGCCAGAAATCACGCATTGATCCGCTTGCATACTTGCACACTTTTGATTGCACACCGACGGACATTGTGGATTCGCCCGTAGGTATTGCCACGTCTTCGTTTAAGGAGAAAATCGCCAAATTCAAAGTGTGCAAGCGCCCCTGGCGCTCAACGTGAGCGCAGCAGCGCGCTTTCCTGTGATGATACGCCGGGGCAGGAAGGACTACATGTCAGGTTTGTCAGTCAGGCCACGTGCAGTTCGCGATCGCGGGCCACAATGTCCCAGCGCTCGACGACGTTGCCCCCTTCGATCACATAGGCGAAGCGATGCAGGGCACAGGTCGGGCAGATGTGATACGGCACTGCGAAGAAGACGTCCCCCGGATCGGCGCGGTCGGCGGCCGCGGTCTCCACCACCAGATGTTCTTCGTTCTGCAAGACGATCCGCGCATCGGGCAAGTCGAGCAGCCGGCAGCGTTTCTCGGCGGGCGGATCGCTTGCCACCGCCTTGTAGCCCAGGTCGAGCGTGAGGCGGCCCGGCGACGGCTTGCTCACTACCCGCGTCAGCAACAGCGCTGCGGGCACGAAACCGTTCATGTCAAGAAAGTGGCCGCCGTAGCCTTCATCGTGCAAGAAGCAGGTGCCGGGTGAAAGCTCGATGCCGGGCAGATCCATCCGCGCGTGCACCGGAAACGTCGGCGTGCCGCCAAGCACCAGGCGCGGCACAAGCAGCCCCTTTTTCAGGAGCGACTCACGCATTTGCAATACCGGCCCGAGTTGCTCGCGAACGGCAGTTTCTCGATCGGCGAGCGCATCTTGATGGTTGTGGCCATCGTAGACGTGGAAGCCGCCCGGCCGGACTCCGGGCAGGCTCTGGATCAGTTCGTAAAGTTCTTCGGCGGCGGGGCCCGCGGCGATGCCGGTCCGCTGCTGGCCGACGTCGACGTCGATCAACACATCGGCTTCTTGCTTCTGCGCCAGGAGTGCACTCGAGAGGGCCTGCACCGAGGCCGGATGATCGGCAATCGCCGTGAACTGGCAGGCGGGATACGACTGCACCAACCGCGCGAAGCGGGCACAGTTGGGGCCGACCAGGGGATAGGCGAGCAAGACATCCGGTGCGCCGGCGCGGGCGACCATCTCGGCCTCGGCCACCGTGGCACACTTGTGCTTGGTGATGCCCTGGGCCAGCTCGAGCTCGACGATCTGCCTGGTCTTGTGTGTCTTGACGTGGGGGCGGAGACGGCCCGCCGAGCCGGCAATGCGAATGGCCTCGGCCACGTTGCGCCGGATCAGATCCTTGAAGAAGACCAGCCCCGGGCTGAAGATCCTGGAAGTATCATGGATGGCATACTGCGAGTTCATGGCCCGCCCCCTTTCACCGGTGAGCATACAGCCGGACACAGGCGAGAACAAGCAGCAGGGAGTGAGGACACGGGGATATGCGTCGGGCTAAGCGCCGGAATCGAAAGCCAGCACCGGCATTCAACCGTTGGCGCATTGTCGCAGCGCCCAGGCGGCAGCGCGGCGGACTTCGGGACAGGCATCGGCCTGGGCTTCTTGCAGGGCGGGAACAGCTTGCGGGGCACGGATCCTGCCCAGCGCCTTGACGACGCGGCGGCGCATGGCGGCCTCCTTGTCCTGCACGGCCGCCAAGAGTGCGGGCAGCGCGTCGGCGGCTTGCTTGCCCAGGCGGCCCAGCGACTTCGCGGCCAGCTCGCGCACTTCGAGATCGCGATCGCTCAGTGCGACCGACAGGGCAGACAGGCTTGCGGGTGAGTGGCCATCGAGGCGGCCCAGCGCCTTGGCGGCGCGGCGGCGCACATCGCGCATGGGATCGACCAGTGCCAGGGCCAGGGCCGAGGCGGCGTTTCCTGCACCGATGCGGCCCAGGGCCTTGGCGGCCTGCTCGCGCGTTTCGGGGTTGGCGTCGCGCAGAGCCGCGATGAGTGCGTCCACGGTGTCGCGGCCAGCGCGTTCACGCATGCGGCCAAGAGCCCGTGCGGCCCGCTGCCGCAAGCGGCGATCGGCATCGTGCAAGGCGGCCCGCAAGCTGGCCTGGGCCGGATCAATCTCGGGGGCGAGCCTGCTCAGAGCCTTGGCGGCCTCGCGGCGCAGGGCCTTTGGTTCCTCCGTTAGGCAAGCAGCCAGTGCGGCAATGATGTGCTGGTCCGCCTCGGCGATGCGGCCAATCGCGCGGGCGGCCAGCTGCCGCACTTGCCAGGAAGGATCAGCGAGCGCCTCGCCCAGGGCCGGCAAAGCCACGCTTGACAGATCATCGCATTTCGCCAGGGCGCGGGCGGCCGACCGGCGCTCTTGCGCGGAGCCGGCGCGCAGCCCGGTCAGCCAGGGTGTCCAGGCCGGCGAACCTGACGTGCCGTGCTCGTCGAGCATGCGTGTGGCCTCTCGGGTCACGGGAGTGCATTGATCACTTCGCCATTGGAGCGGGTGGCGAGCTGGGCCAGCGTGCGCAGATCCATGGTCGCGAACAGGAAGCGCACCGAGCCGTCGGCGAACAGCCCGTTGGCGCCGCCGGGATGGAAGCTGTAGATCTCGTCGTCGTTGTTGCAGTTGACGGCGCAAACGTAGCCGCCGGTGAACAGGCCATTGGCGCCGGTGCCGCGAATGCGAAAGGTGCTGCGTGGATCGGCCCAGCCGGCGCCGTCGGCCACGAAGCCGGGCTGCATGGCGCCCTTGATCCAGTTTTGCGGGCGGCCCGCGTCTTCGCTGATCATCAGCGTGTTCGAGGTGCCGTCGCCGATCTGGCTGATGCGTGTGTCTTGCCCCTTGGCGAGAGCGCCGCGGTCGTCGCCGACCGGGATGCCCAGGCTAAGCGCCATCGAGCGGCTGATGCCGTTGATGCTGCCGTAATCGCCGCACGCGGGAAGCGCGGCGCCGCCGCGCGGCGAGACGTCGGCGCGGCCCGGATTCGGCGCCGAGGGACATTGATAAATGGTCAACGGCACGCGGATCGCGCCGTAGTTGGCGGCGTTGTTCCAGCTCACGTTGAAGCTGTACGTCTTGTACAGGTTTTCTTGCTCGAGCTGGGGCAGCACCCGCACGGTCCAGGAGTGCGCGCCGTTGCTGCCGCTCGGGGGCAGCCGGTCGAACGAAGTGTTGTAGTTGTGGAGGGCCACGCCGATCTGCTTGAGGTTGTTCGTGCAGCGCACGCGGGCCGCCGCTTCGCGCACCTTCTGTACCGCGGGCAACAAGAGACCGATCAGCACGCCGATGATGGCAATGACCACGAGCAGTTCGATCAAGGTGAACGCTGCGCGTGGTCGGCGGCCCGTGGTCCATCGCACGTGCAAGTTTGCACCCGGCCACGAATCTGGATCCAGAACATTCCGTTCGATCATGAACACGCTCCTGAAAGCGGTGAAGTGCTGGCGTCAGTAGTTGATCTCGATGGGAGGGAGGCTATTGGTCTCGGCCTTGACCGTGATGCGCAACCCGGAGGTGGCAGGGTCTTCGTAGCGCTTGGGATAGACGTTCTCTTCGACTCCCTGCTCGGACTTTTTCAAGCGGACCACGGTGATGGCGTAATCCCCCTCGGGCAGGCCGGTGGGCAGCACGAAGGTGCCGTCTTCCTCGACGCGGGCCACGTGGCTGGGCGCCAGTCGCTCGCTCCCTTGTGGATGAAAGATGACGCGTGCCTTGAAGGCGGGCTCGCCGTTGCAGAAGACCTGCCCCTTGATCTCGTACATGGGGGGCAGCTCGGGCTCGCGCGCGCAGCCCGCGAGCAACAAGACGACGATTCCCGTCCAGCCCAGCCTGGCGGTCATGGTGGTCCCAGCCAACGGGCGACCATTGGTGATGCGAATGAAGGAGGATGTGCGATGCAGAGGCGATTCTAGGCACACCCCGGCCCCGAACCCAAAAGTTTCTTCGCCAGGCCGGCGCAGGGCGGGCAAAACTGCATTCAGACTGAAGCCACAAAAAAGATGTATCGAGTGTCTTGTGATAGCATTCGCGGCCCCAGGGGCACACTTGCAGCGCGGGTTGATGATCTTGGCAATCGGCGCTTCATCGAAGATAATGCAAGAAAGGGAGGGCAGATGATGAACTCGGTTACCATTGATGAAGCGTCTCGGGTTGCACTCGGGCAGGCCAAAGATGTGATCGAGGTGCGCGACCGCGCAGGTCAAGTGCTCGGCTATTTCGCACCAATCGCGCGAAGGAATGCAGCCTTGCTGGCAGAGGCACTGGCTCACTGTGATCTCGAAGAACTCAAACGCCGGCGCAACTCAACAGAGTCGGGCATACCGACTGCCACAGTTCTGAAACGGCTCGAAATTCTCCAGCAAGAAAACGAGCGTCGACTGCAGCAAGGCGAAGCCCCGTTCACTCCAGATGAAGGAGTGGCATTCATCGAAAAACTACAGAATGAGTCCAACCATTGAGCCAGGGCCGGACTCATGAA
>JBFWSD010000675.1:0-4682 GCA_050248575.1 Gemmataceae bacterium | reverse complement strand
CCGCAAGGGCAAGTTCCGCGTCCCGCGACACCGCCGCAAGGCCAGGTTCCGCCGCCACGACCGGCTACGTCTCTGCTGGTTCCGCCCCGCCCGGCGCAGTCCGGTCAGGTGCCCGCGCGGCCCGCAACCCCGCAAGGGCAGGTACCGCCACGGCCAGTGCAAGGGCAGCTGCCCGCACGGCCCGCCGCGCAAGCACCTCGTGTCCCCGCCCAAGGCACGCCGCCAGCAAAGCCGGCGGCGCAGACCCCGCCGCAGCGGCCTGCAACGCCGCCAGCTCAGCGTCCGGCCACGCCCCCGCAAGCGCCGGCGGCGCGTGCGGCGCAGCCGCCCACCGGAGTCAGGCCTTCGACGCCAACCACGCAAAAACCGAACACGCCGGCGACGACCGCGAAGTCGGCGGAGCAAACGAAGACTTCGCGGCCCGCCGGCGAGAAGCCAGCAGCCCCGTCGTCGCGTTCCTCACGTTCGTCGCGCGACGCTCGCGCGGCAGCGCGACCGAGCAAGCGGCCGGGCAGCGAAGCACGCAGCCGCGGCAATCGTAAGATCGGCCAGATCCTGGTGGACATGAAGGTGCTCACCCAGCAGCAACTCGAACAGGTTCTGGATGAAGCCGAACAGACAGGCCGCCAGACGGGCCAGGTCGCCGTCTCGATGGGACTCATCACCGAAGAGCAGCTACTGCAGGCGCTGGCTGATCAGCGCGGCATGAAGATCATCAACCTCGACGAAACCAAACCGCAGCCCGACGCACTCGCGCTGGTCTCCGAGACGATGGCCTCGGTGTACAAGGTGATGCCGCTGCTCTACAAGGACGGCGTGCTCACGCTGGCCACGGGCGACCCGTCCAACCAGGCCGCCCTGGACGACATCCGCAACTTCCTGGGCGTAAAGGAAGTGCAGGCGCTCCTGGCCCTGCCGCGCTCGATCGAGAACGCCCTCAACAAGTACTACACGGGCAAGGAAGAGAGTATCGTCGATCTGATCTCCGTGCTCGAAGCCGACGAAGAACTGGGCGCGCGGCTGATGGCCCGCCGCCACGAAACCAGCATCGACCTCGACGAGCTCTCCGAGATCCAGGACTCGGCCCCGGTGCGCAAGCTGCTCAACATGGTGCTGCTGCTGGCCATCAAGGACCGGGCCAGCGACATCCACTTCGAACCGTTCGAAGACGAATACAAGCTGCGCTACCGTTGCGACGGCGTGATGTACGAGATGGTGCCGCCCCCCAGGCATCTCGCCATGGCCATCGCCAGCCGTATCAAGGTCATGGCCAACCTCGATATCGCCGAACGGCGCTTGCCGCAGGACGGCCGCATCGAGCTCAACATCGGCGGCAACCCGGTCGATCTGCGCGTGAGCGTGCTGCCCACCATGTTTGGCGAGAGCGTGGTCATCCGCGTGCTCGACCGCACGGTCGTCAATCTCGACCTGGAAAACGTCGGCATGGAGGCGCACCTGCTCAACCAGTTCCGCGACCTCATCCGCAAGCCGAACGGCATCTTGCTGGTCACCGGGCCGACCGGCTCGGGCAAGACCACCACGCTCTACTCCGCCCTCAACGAGCTCAACGAGGTCACCGAGAAGATCATCACCACTGAAGATCCGGTGGAGTACGAGATCGACGGCATCTGCCAGGTGCCGATCAACGCCGACATCGGGCTGACCTTCGCCGCCGCCCTGCGCAGCATCTTGCGGCAAGACCCCGACAAGATCCTGGTCGGCGAGATCCGCGACCTGGAAACGGCCCAGATCGCCGTGCAGGCCTCGTTGACCGGGCACATGGTGTTCAGCACGCTGCACACCAACGACGCCCCCAGCTCGATCACGCGTCTTCGCGACATGGGCGTGGAGCCCTACCTGATCATCGCCACCCTGGAAGGGATCCTGGCCCAGCGTCTGGTGCGCAAGATCTGCCAGGATTGTCGCGCGGAATACGAGCCCAGCCCCGACCTCCTCATGGAACTGAACCTCCGCCCGGAAGAGATCAAGGGCAAGAAGTTCTATTACGGCCGGGGCTGCGAACGCTGCAACAACACGGGCCACAAGGGCCGCCAGGGACTCTTCGAACTGGTCGTCATGAACGACGACCTGCGCGACCTGATCGCCCAGGGCGCCTCCACCGATCAGCTCCGCAATGCCTGCCGCCAGCACGGCATGGTTACCCTGCGCGAAGCCGGCCTGGAGGCCATCTTCAACGGCATCACCACCATCGACGAGGTGGTGCGCGAAACCATTCTCGAGGACGAACTGTGATGTGGCGAGCGGGGGGCGTCAGCCCTCTGATCCAGCATCCGTGCAACGATAGCTGAAAGCTGACTGCTGAAAGCTGGAGACTGACATGCCGATTTTCAAGTTCGAAGCAATGGACACCTCGGGCAGCGAAGTCAAAGACGCCATCGAGGCCGGCGACGAGGAAGAAGCCCAGCTCAAGATCAAGCAGATGGGCTACTTCGTCACCAAGATCACCGAGCAGGCCGGCAAGGGCAAGAAGAAGGAAAAAGGCAAGGCCGGCGGCAAGCGCAAGAAAACCAAGACGATGACCATCGGCGGCGTGTCGAACAAGCAACTGTGCACGTTCACGCGCCAGTTCTCCACGCTGCAAGACGCCGGGCTGCCCGTGCTGCGCAGCCTCAAGATCCTCGAAGGGCAGCTCAAGCCCGGCGTGCTCAAGAACGCCCTCATGGACGTCGTCGACGACGTCGAGTCGGGCTCCACCCTCAGCGAAGCCTTCGGCAAGCATCCCAAGTGCTTCGACCGCCTCTACGTGAACATGGTCAAGGCGGGCGAGGCCGGCGGCGCCCTCGAAGTCATCCTCCAGCGCCTTGCCGAGTTCAAGGAAAAGGCCCAGTCCTTGAAACGCAAGGTCACCGGCGCCCTCGTCTATCCCGCCGTGGTCATCACCGTGGCCGTCGGCATCCTCAGCTTCATCATGATCTTCATCATCCCCAAGTTCGAGAAGATCTTCAAAGAGTTCGAGATGAAGCTGCCCGGGCCGACCCAGTTCCTCATCGACACCGCCAACTGGTTCGTCAACTACTGGTACATGATCCCGCTCTTCCCGATCTGCTTCTTCTTGCTCATCAAGCTGATCCGGCTGCACAAGAGCGGGGCGTATGCGGTGGACTACATCTGGCTGCAAATACCGATCGTCGGCGGCATTCTCAACAAGACCACGGTGGCCCGCACCACGCGCACGCTGGGCACCCTGGTCGGCTCCGGCGTGCCCATCCTCGAGGCCATTGCCATCGTTCGTGAAACGTGCAGCAACCTGGTCTTCGAGCACTGTTACCAGAAGGTCTACGAGTCCATCCGCGAGGGCGATACCATCGCCCAGCCCATGAAGGAAAGCCGCCTGGTCGACGACATGGTGGTCAACATGATCGACGTGGGTGAAGAGACCGGCGACCTCGACCGCATGCTCACCAAGATCGCCGACGTTTACGACGAGGAAGTCGACGTGCTGGTGGAGTCGCTGATCAGTATCCTCGAGCCCCTCATGATCGTGGTGCTCGGCTTGATCATCGGCGGCATCGTTATCGCGCTGTTCCTGCCCATGATCAAGCTGATCGAAGGGCTCTCGAAATAGTCCGTAGTCAGGCGTGCGCGGCCCGTGGCGGGCCGCGCACACGACCGCGACCCTCAGAAGGAGAATGAACATGATTCGGTGCTACGGACCCGGGACCGCAGCCCACGGGCAACGCCAGGCGTTCACCCAGATCGAACTCCGGGTGGTGATCTCGATCATCAACATGCTGGCCGGGCTGCTGCTGGCCGCGGTCATGCGCGTGTTCATCTCGGTGGACGAGGCCAGAGTGTCCAACGAGATCGCCCAGCTGAACACCGCCGTCGAGTCGTTCAAGAACTCGACAACCATGGGCGGTTTCTACTTCCCCAGCAAGATGACGCTCGCGGGCACAGAGGACGCCTCCGACCTGGTGGCGCGTGCCGCCATCCGCCAAATGTTTCCGCGCATCAACTGGCAGAGCACCGCCAATCCAGGCGGGACGGTCATGGACTGGGACGGCAATGGCACTCCCGATGGAACCAACACGCTGAACGGCGCCCAGTGCCTCGTCTTCTTCCTGGGCGGCCCGGGGGGCAAAGGTTTCTCGACGAATGTCGCCAATCCGACCCTTGCCAGCGGCGATCGGATCCCGCCCTTCAACTTCCATCCTGCTCGTCTCACTGGTAGCCCATTTCCGCACTACACTGACATCTACAACCAGCCCTATCTCTATTTTTCCAGCTATGGAAAGGTCAACGGCTACGTGGCCGCCGATTGCACGCAGCTGGCCGGCGGCGCCTACCAGGTCTCGAGCGGCAAGTTCGCCAATCCCTCGTCGTTTCAGATCATCTCTGCGGGCCGCGATGCTAACTTCGGCGGCGCCAGTGGCGGCAACATCCTCGGCTCGCTCAGCAAGCAGGGCCAGGACAACCTGAGTAACTTCCAGAAGGGCACCCTGGGTACCTATTGATGAACCGCTCCTGTCACATCTTGTTGCTGCTCACCGCGCTGCTTGCCGTGACCGTACCGGCCTGCGCCAGGATGGAAACGGAACGCAGCGATGAGGAAGACAGCACTCCGGACCAGCCGGCCCGGAACGAAGTGCCCGTGATAGACCTGGAGGCAGTTCAGGCGGGCAACGAGATCGCACAGCTCAACACGGCGGTCGAGGCGTTCA
>JBFWSD010000674.1:0-4682 GCA_050248575.1 Gemmataceae bacterium | reverse complement strand
CTGTTCCATGTCACGGCGCTGACGCATCGCAGCAATCCGATCTATCCCACCACCATCGTGGGCAAGCCGCCCCAGGAAGATTGCTACATGGGCAAGGCGACCGAGAGGCTGTTCCTGCCCCTCATCAAGATGTTCATACCCGAAGTGGTGGATTACGAGCTGCCCTGGTTTGGCGTGTTCCACAACTTCGCCTTCGTGGCGATCAAGAAGCGTTATCCGCAACAAGCCCGCAAGGTGATGTCGGCCATCTGGGGGCTCGGGCAGATGATGTTCACCAAAATCATCATCGTCGTCGACGAGCACGTCGACGTGCACAACCACGAGGAAGTGTTCTTCCACGTCGGGGCCAACGTCCACCCGGGCCGCGACGTCGTCTTCCATGAAGGCCCCACCGACCTGCTCGATCATGCCGCCCCGGTTTGCTGCGTTGGCCACAAGATGGGCATCGACGCCACGCGCAAGTTTCCCGAAGAAGGACATCCGCGCGAATGGCCCGACGAGATGTTGATGTCGGATGAGGTGATTGCCCGTGTGACGCAGCGCTGGTCAGAGTATGGGATTGGCCCTGACCCGGGCGAAGTAGGCCGCCGCTTGCGGGCGCACGGCAAACCGTAGCAAAGAAACGGGCACGGACGTCCCGGCGACAACAACCGAAACGCCGTGCCCGCACTGCCGTTCTTACTCGTTGACCTTGATTTGCCGAGGCTTGGCCCCGGCGTTCTTGGGCAGCGTCACCAGCAGCACGCCATTCTTGTACTGGGCGGCGATCTTTTCCGCGTCCACCTCGGTGGGCAGCGTCAGCACGCGCTGGAAGCGGCCGACATGCCGTTCGAGGAATTCGAAGCCTTCGCGCTTGCCCTTGTCTTGAACCTTGTGCTCGGCCACGATGGTCAGCACGTTGCCCGACAGGTGGATATCGAACTCGTCGGGCTCGAAGCCGGGGGCCTCGGCACGCAGGACATACTCGTTCTCGCGGTCGTCCACGTCGAGAGCCCAGAAGTTTTCGCGGCCCATCTCTTGCATTGGCCACTGCCCGAAGAAGCGATCGAACAGCGACTCGAACTCGTCACGCATCCGGGCCAACGGATACTGCGGATTGCCGTTCTTTTCCTTCCGTTTCCAGGGCGTCAAGTTGAACATGGTCGAACCTCCTTTCCATTCTCTTGGTTCCAGATCGGCCGGAAGCCGGTCTTCTCACACCAGGACCGGTCATTCGCTCTTCACCGCGATCTTGCGCGGTTTGAGCGCTTCGGCACGCGGCAGCTTGATCCGCAACACGCCGTTCTTCAGTTCGGCCGAGATCTTGTCGGTCTCGACGTCCTTGACCGTGAAGGTGCGGTAGAAATCGCCGACGCCGTATTCGCCCAGCGCGAAGCGCGGGCTGTCGCCGTAGCGGGGCTGCACCTTGCCGTGCACGATCAGCTCGCCTTGTTCGTAGCGAATTTCGGCATCCTCCGGCTTCACGCCGGGCATGTCGGCGAAGAGCTCGAGCCCTTCTTCGGTTTCGAGGATGTCGACGCGCGGGGAAAAGTAATTCGCGCGAGTGGTTTCGGGGACCAGTTGCCCGCTCTGGGACTTCTGCAAATCGTTCATGGACGTTCACCTCCTCGGTTCATGTTTCAGTTTCAGACGGAATCAGTCGGCCTTCACCTCGATCCGGCGCGGCCTGGCCTTCTCGCTCTTGGGGAGCGTGATGCGGAGCACGCCGTGCTCGAAGCGGGCTTCGACCTTGTCTTCATTCACCGGGAAGGGCAGCTTCAGCACGCGGCTGAACTCGCCCACGCCGCGCTCGCGGCGATGCCAGACGGCCTTCTCCATCTCGAGCGGCTTGCGGACGCCCTTGATGCTGAGCTGATCGCCGTCGCCGACATAGATCTCGAGGTCTTCGAGCTTCAGGCCAGGCAGCTCGGCCTCGACGAAAAGGGCATCCTCGGATTCCCAGGCATTGAGGGGCGGATAGGAATTGCCCAGGATCGGCCAGGTGCCGGTCGGGTTGCCTTCCAGCAAGTTGTTCATCTCGTCACGGAACCGCTCGACTTGCCGCCAGAGGTTCGATTCCCAACGTCGCGTTCTCATGTGCTTTCCTCCACAATGCGGGCGCTGCGGCGCGCACTCGAAGCGCGATCTGCATCAGCCCATTCTGTTTGCTTTTTGTTTTCCGCGTTCCGGAGCGGAATCTATTCTCGCTGACAGAATGAGTGCAAGCTTCGTGCCGAATGCTGCGCCGGAATAGGCGAAGGCAAGGCCAGCACGCATCTTCTTTTTCAGCCGACACTTGCACCAACGCGTCGGACGTGAAGGTCGCGGCAGGAAAATGTCAATGTATGCCAGTTTGGCGCGCGGCAGGTTGTTTTTGACAGGCTGGCACTTCGTGGCATACCCGCGCAGAATAGAAGATGCCCACGTCGAGGATATTTCATGCAAGCCGACTGGCTGAGTCTGATCTGCCCGTTCTGTCGCGGCCGCTTCCGCATCAAGTCCGAGCACGCGCATCTGCGTGGACGTTGCCCGGAGTGCGGCCGGCGCATCGAGCCGCCGCGGCCCCACCCGGCGCCCGCTCCATCCAGTGATGGGCTGGAGCCCATCGTCGCGGAGTGGCCCGAACCGGCCCAGCGCGAAGCCAGCGAGGAGCGTGAGTATCAGCTGGCCGCGCAGGTGCCTGAAACGAAGGAAGAAGAGTCTTACGGACTTGCACCGGTTGTGGAGACGCCGGCAATCGAACGCGACTTCGGGATGGTTGATGAGGAAGAGCCGCAGCATGATCCCGGGCCGCCAAGGTCTCCCGCGTCCCCCGGGCCGGTGCAAAAGTTGACCCGCGCCGAGATCGCGCCGGAACGGGCGCCGCCCCCGCCGGCGCGGCCCTTTCTCGAAGGAGTCTATTCTTTCCCTACCAGAAGCGAGAGCCTCTCGCTGCTGGTGTACTTGAGCCTGAACGCGATGCTGGTGCTTTTCTTCCTCTGGGTGTCGCGCTGGGCCATCACCGTGATGGACACCTCTACTGAAGGAAAGATCATGGCCGTGGGCCTGATCATCAGCATCACGGCATTGTGCATTCTGTACATTGCCTCGGGTGCCTACGTGGCCAGCGCGTTCTTACACGTGGTGGAAGGCACCGCCGCGGGCAACGATCGGCTCTCTCCACTGGACTGGAACTTCAACGACGGCTTCAGCCGCCTCCTGCTCCTCAGCTGGACGTTCATCGGCTCGGCACTGCCCGGTTTTGTAGTGGGCAAGCTGTTCTACCCAAAATATATGTTCCTGGTCATGGGCTTGAGTGGTGCTCTCTTGTTTCCTGCCGCCCTGCTGTCCGGGCTGTCGGCAATCAACCCTTGGCTGATCTTCGATGCCGAGTTCATCGGTCGCGCGCTGCGAAAGCCGCACGTGCTGCCCCGGCTATACCTGGGCTGGATTGCTGTGATGGCCGTGACGGGCGCCGCCGTGCTGGCCACCGTGTGGGCCCTGTTTGGATTTCTCATTCCGATCACCGCCGTGATGGTGGCGGCAAGCTCGCTGGTGGGAGCGCGGCTGGTTGGCCGCGCTGCCCTGCTGCTGACGTATGAGCCGCCCAAGAAAAAGAAGGCCAAGGATGTCGCTGCCGCGCCTGCCAAACTCCGCGTGGTCGTCCATCCTTCGACCTGCGAGTTTCCGCAGAAAGAACTGGTTGCCCTGCTGGGCAAGCCGCTCGCGGAATTGGAGAGCATCATCCCCTTCACGGAAAAGAACGTGGAGTTGACCGAGACGCCGTACGATGCGGCCACGCACGCGCTCGATAGCGGCGAGTTGCCCGACCTGGTGCACCGCTTCCGACGCGGCGACGGGGCCCGGGTCGATTTCCTGGTCAAGGACGGGCGGATTGCCACGGCCCTGCTCTTCAACGACCGCTGAAGGCGATTAGACACACGCGGAGCCAATCCAATCGATGCTGCACGGGCCGCGGGAAACGGGTATGATGACGAGGGAAGCTCCTTTGAGGAAAGATCATGTCGGCGGTTGTAACGAGACGGATGCCCCCCTTGCAGAACGGCGATCGGCTCACGCGCGTCGAGTTCGAACGCCGCTGGCTCGCGATGCCCCATCTCAAGAAAGCCGAGCTCATCAACGGAGTTGTTTACGTGGCTGCCGCCCTTCGCTTCGATCAGCATGGTGGACCTCACTTTAACGTGATTGGCTGGCTCGCCATCTATACCATGTCGACTCCAGGCGTTCTGGGAGGTGACAATTCGTCCTTACGCCTTGACGACCGGAACGAACCACAACCTGATGCGTTCTTGATGATTGCACCTGACTACGGCGGGCAGGCTGCCATCGATGGCGAAGGCTACGTCACCAGCGGCCCCGAATTGATCGTTGAAGTGGCTGCGTCTAGCGCAAGTTACGACCTGCACGACAAGCTCGACACCTATCGGCGTCACCGCGTGCGTGAGTACGTCGTCTGGCGCGTGCTCGACCAGGAAATCGACTGGTTCGTGTTGCGGAAAGATCGCTATCAGAAACAGAAGCCGACCCGAGGAATCCAGCGCAGCAGCATCTTGCCGGGCCTGTGGCTTGATGTGCAAGGCCTCATCAAAGGCGACATGCCCCGCGTCGCAGAAGTTGCCCGGCGTGGGATCGAAACGAAGGAGCATGCTGGGTTTGCTGCCCGCCTCCAGCAGGCGGCTGCCCGGAAGCGCCCTGGCAAATGA
>JBFWSD010000673.1:0-4691 GCA_050248575.1 Gemmataceae bacterium | reverse complement strand
GACAACAGCGTGGAGGGGAACGAATCTTTCACGCTGCAACTGTCCGCGGCGAGCGGAGCGACCATTGCCGACGGGCAAGCGACCGGCACCATCGTCGACAACGATGAATCACAGCCGCCGCCGCCCCCACCGCCGCCGCCCCCTCCGCCGCCCCCGCCGCCCCCCACGCCTACCGGCGCTTTCACGGCGGCCTTCAGCGTCAGCGACGACTGGGGAGCCGGCTTTGTCGGCGGTATCACCATCACCAACAATCAGGCAAGCGCCGTCAACAACTGGACCCTGGAGTTCGACTTCGCGGGCAACATCACCGACATCTGGAACGCGAAGATCGCCAGCCACGTGGGCAATCACTACGTGGTGCAGAACGCGGGCTACAACAGTACGATCGCCGGCAACAGCTCGGTGAACTTCGGTTTCAGCGCCACGCCGGGCAACCCGGCGGCGCCGACCAACTTCGTCCTGAACGGCGGCACGACGACGACGCCGCCCACCACACCGCCGACCACGCCGCCGCCGCCGCCCGCGCCGGGCTCGGGCAACATCGCCATCGCCGGCGTCGATGACACGAGCACGGCCCTGCAGGTGACCATCGATCAAGGTGTGTCGAGTTTTGCCCTGTCGATGCCCGGTAACGCCAGTGCGACCTTCAACGTGCTGTCGAGCAACAGCTCGGTAGCCAGCGCCGCCGTGGTGAACGGCTCGCTGGTGGTGAACGGTCTCACGGCCGGGCGGGCTTCACTCCGCATCGAAGAAGCGGGCACGGGCGTGGTTCGCTTCATCGGCGTGCGCGTGCGGACGGCCGAGGGCGCGCTGCCCGGGCTGCCCGACTACGTGGCCATCGGCTCGGTCAGCGAGGACAGCACCGGCGATCTCGCCTTCTGGCGCGACATCGACGACGACCTGACCAACAAGCGGATCGACATGCGCTACATCTACCTGAACGGCGGCCCGTTCAACGGCTGGCGCACTTATTCCGCCCAGGACGGCGGCCGCATCGACTCTTACATCAACGAGAGCCTCAAGCTGGGGATGATTCCTTACTTCGTCTGGTACAACATCCCCGACGGCGGCGAGAGTTACTTCACCGACTTGCAGCACATCCAGAGCCAGTCGTACATGGAGGCATACTTCACCGACCTGCGTTTTGCCCTGGAACGGATTCATGCGCTGGCGGGGGATGAGCTGGTGGGCATGATCCTGGAGCCCGATTTCCTGGGCTACCTGATGCAGCAATCCGGGCTGCAGCCCGAGCAGATCGCGGCGATGACGCAGGCGGCCTACTCTTCGGGCGCGCTTCAAGCCGGCGTCGACCCGACCTTTGCCAACAACGTGCACGGGCTGGTGCAGGCCATCAACTACACGATCAGCAAGTACGCACCCAACGTGCGCTTCGGCTGGCAAGTGAACCTGTGGGCCTCGCCCGGCATCACGACCGGCATCCCGTCCACCGGGCTGATGCACCTCACCGACACCATGGGCATCACGGCGGGCCGCCAGGCCATTGCCGCCGAAACCCAGGCCATCGCCGACTACTACATCCGCGCCGGCGTCCTGTCCTACGGCGCCGACTTCCTGTCGATCGACAAGTACGGCCTGGATGCCGGCTTCCAGCAAGGAGCGGCCAGCAATCCGGCGGGTTCGACCTGGTTCTGGAATATCGATCACTGGAACAACTATCTGCTGTTCGCCAGCACGTTGCACCAGGCGAGCGGGCTGCCCATCACGCTCTGGCAGCTGCCCGTGGGGCACATCAACCATAGCCTCGCCCAGAATCCGTACGATCCGAGCGGGGTCTTTCCCGACCTGCCCAACACGTTTACCCGCTATGAAGATTCGGCGCCCACGTTCTTCCTCGGCGACACGTTCACGGCCAGCGGGGCACGTCTGGCCTACTTCTCCACCAACAATGGCGGCGACCCCGACCTGTCCGTGTCGGGCAACACCATCACCTGGGGCGATCATATCGACGAGGCCCGCGCGGCCGGCATCGACGTGATCCTCTTCGGCGCCGGCGTCGGCGAGAGTACCGATGGCGTCGGCTCCGCGCCCACCGATAGTTACTGGTGGATCACGCAGGTCCAGGGGTACTACGAGGAGCTGTGACAACGGATGTAGTGACTTGCAGACGGGGCCGCAGGACAGGTGCGAGCGTCCTGCGGCCGCCGTCTTTATTCGTCGTGTCGCGGATGGACATGGATCACCAGGTGGTCGCCCGGAGGGAAATAGGCCGGGCTGCGCGGAAAGACGATCTGGAACCCTTCCACGTCCGCATCGAGAAAGATCTCGTAGTCGCCCGCCGGAGCCCGGACGACCTCGCCCGCCACCAGTCGGGCGCTCCAGCCATATTCGACCGGATCGATCTTGCGCAAGTTGACGGCAAGATCGGACCGCGGTGAATGAACCGAGATGATGGCCGGCCGCGCCTCGTGGGGCAAGAACAGCAGCAACGAGGCCGGGACCGCCACGACCAGGATGCCGAGTGCGGCGAGGCCGATCCAGAAGCCGCGGCCGCGCGCTGGCGGAATCACCATCGTTTCGGCGGCCGCGTCGTGGTGATGCGTGCCCGGGCGGCGTCTCTTCTTCTTGAGCGGGCGCGCCCTGGTGGCGCTGACCTGATCGGCGGAGCGGTCCGGCGGCGTCCTGCGGGCGCGGGCCTCGACGCTGCTCTGTCCGGTCCAGGTCGCCAGCGCGGCCGGCAAGGTCGCCTCGATCTGCTCGAGCCGGTCGGCCACTTCCTGTGCCGAAAAAGGACGGTCCTCCGGATCCTTGGCGATCAACTCTTCGATGAGTGCGGCGAGCTCGCCGGGCAGATCGGGAACGACTTCTTGCAGCGGGGTTGGTTGCTCGGTCGCCAGGGCCGTCAGCACCGCCATGGGGTTGGGCCGATCGAAGGGGGGGCTGCCCGCCACCATCTCATAAAGAACGCAGCCGAGACTGAACAGGTCGGAGCGATGATCCACGGGATCGCTACGTGCTTGTTCCGGGGACATGTAATGAGGCGTGCCCACGAAGCGATCACTGTGCGTGAGGCGTTCGTTGCCCCCCGTGTCCAGCCACGACCAGGCCAGGCCGAAATCGAGGATCTTGAGGCGGTTCTTGTGGTCCTCGATCCAGAGGTTCGAAGGCTTGATGTCGCGATGAACCAGCCCGTGCTTGTGGGCGGCGGCCAGCCCATGGGCCAGCTCGCGGCCAAGGCGGAGGATGTCGCGCAGCGTGGGCTTCTTGACCTGGAGCAGCCAGTCGCGTAGCGACACACCTTGCAGGAACTCCATGGCCAGGTAGGGCAGCCCGTTGTGCTCGCCCACGTCGTGGATGGTGACAATGTGATCGCAACGGACGGTGGCCATGGCCCGTGCCTCGCGCATGAAGCGCTCGCGGGCGCGGGCGTTCCGGGCCAGTTCGGGCTTCATCACCTTGAGGGCGACGTCGCGGCCCAGGCGCGTGTCCTGGGCATGATAGACTTGCCCCATGCCCCCTTCGCCGAGCAAGCGCACGATGTTGTAGTGGGCGACCGGGCCTTGCAGGTATTGCTGCGGGCCGTCCGCCTCCGCGCCGTCCGCGACAGGAGTGTTGAGCTGATCGTGCTGCGATTCTGGCGGCGGCTCGACGGGCAGCCCGCCCTTGCCGCACACAGGACAGTCCCTGGCGTGCTCGGCGATCTCCTTGGCCGCGGACGCCGGCAACAGCCCGCTGCGCCAGAGCTGCAACAGATCCGGATCGGGGCAAAGCATCTTGTTCAAGATCGCCTCCCGTTCTCACGACTCCTCAGGGTCGCTTTTTCTTTTCCGGCGCGGCCCACGAATGTTGACCGCTGGCGATGCCGATGCCCATGACCAGGATGTGCCGGAGGCAGTCATCCTTGTCGTCGCGCACCAGCAACTTGATACCGGCGCTGACGCTGAGGGCAGCGGCCCGTGGTTCGGCGGACTTGGTGGTATGCGTGGTCGCCACGGCCATGCAGCCCGGCGCGGTCATGCCCGCCTCGCTGGCCGGTTGCTTGGCTTGCTTCGCGCGTGTGTCCGTTGGTTCGAGGACCCAGGCCAGCGCCGCGTGCAGGGCCTCCACGTCCTTGGGCAGAAGACGCTCGGCATGGGCATGACGCACGCTCAGGCAGCCCCACCAGATGGCCTCGCGGCGCGGCATGGCATGAGCCAGAAAGGTCACGGCATCGGTGTGCAGGCCGCTGTCCAGTAGCGCGTCGAGATAAGCCAGCGGGGACTGATCGTCTGCTTGCAGCTTCTTCGCCTCGTCCGACAGATTCAAGTCGGCATGAATTTCCTTGGCCTTCTGCGCCTTGACGAGGCTCAGCACTTCGGCGCCGTTCTTGTCGTGTTTGCCCTTGTCGCTCATGGTCCATCTCGCTTCAGAATAGGCCCGGAGGGACGGTTACCAGTTGGTCCACTCGCCCGGCGTCTGGCTGCGTTTCTTGTGTTCCTTGAGCAGCGTGTGTACGAGTTCGTCGATCCGCTCTTCATCCATTTCGTAGTTGTGATCGCGGAAGTGGGTGGCCGCCGCGCGACGCGCCTCGGCCGCCTTGCGTTCGGCCAGCTGGACCTTCACCTTGGCCAGGCGGGCTTCTTGCTCCGCCTTGAACTTGTGCAGGTTGTCGAGCAGTTCGGCCTTGCCCGTCTCCATCAACGCCTGAATCTTCTGCGTTGCCTCCTGGAAGGGCTGCACGAACTCGGAACGGG
>JBFWSD010000672.1:0-4702 GCA_050248575.1 Gemmataceae bacterium | reverse complement strand
GGCCGACGTGAACGCGTTTTGCGAGGAGCTTCGGCCCGTCGAAGAACTTTGCTACGTCGAGCATCGCTTCAATGACGAGCTCGTGCCCCCGGGCACGAAACACAACATCCACGGCTTGATGGTCCCGAGAGAGCTGGGTGGTCGGGGCTGCGATACGGTCACCTACGCGCGTGCCCTGGCCCGCATCGGCCGCGAAGGGACCGGCGTGCGCACCTTCTTTTCCGGCCACTCTTCCATCGGGCAATATCCCATCCTCACGTGGGGCAACGACGAGCAGAAGCGCCGTTACCTGCCCGCTTCCACCACGGGCGAGAAGATCATGGCCTTCGGCCTGACCGAGCCCGAGGCGGGCAGCAACCCCCTCGAAATGCAAATGACTTACGAGCGCAAGGGGGACAACTTCATCCTCAACGGCGTGAAGTACCTGATCTCCAATGGCGGCATCGCCAGCACCATCGTGACGTTCGCCTACTCAAAGGAAGCGCTGGCGGGCAAAGGGCGGCGCGTCAGTGCCTTCATCGTCGATACGGGCGGCCCGGGTTTCACGGCCGAGGACCTGACCGCAAAGATGGGCATGCCGACCGCCAACACGGCCATGTTCGAACTGAGCGACTACCAGGTGCCCGCAAGCAACCTGCTCGGCGCTGAAGGAGATGGCTTCCGCATTGCCATGGGCACCCTGGTGAGCGGGCGACTCAGTGTGGCATCGGGCTGCCTCGGCGTCATCGAAGATTGCCTGGCCGAGGTCATCACCTACGGCAAGGAACGCATGCAACATGGCAAACCGATCGCCAAGCACCAACTCGTACAGGAGCACATTGCCGCCATTGAGATGGATCGGCTGGCCAGCGACGCCCTGGTGATGAAGGCCGCCGAGGCCAAGGATGTCAGCATCGCCGCACCCGACGACAAGGAACTGTATGCGAAGGCCGAGTTGCTGGCGGCCCAGGCCAAGCTGTTCGCGGCCAACGCCTCGTGGGACGCGGCCGATCGTGCCGTGCAAGTCTTCGGCGGGCGCGGCTGGTCCACTCTGTATCGCCCGGGCCGGCATCTCCAAGACACACGGGTCTGCCGCATCTACGAGGGCACCGATGAGATCCTCAAGATGAAGATTGCCGCCGCCGTCCTGGGCGGCAAGGAGTGGGAAGCGTTCAAGTGACCCACATCCAGACCTACGACACTCGTGCCGAGGCCTACCAGCGCGCCTTCCAGGTGTTTCTTGCCCATACCGACGAGAAGGCCGTCATCCATGCCTGGCTGGCGAACCTCATCGACCGCCTGCCCGCGCGTGAGGTCTTCATCGATGCGGGGGCGGGCAACGGTAAACTCACAGCCCGCTTGCAGGATAGCTTTCGCCGCACCATCGCCATCGAGATCAGCGACTGGCTGCGCTCCGAGCTGGCACTCGCCTGTCCACGGGCCGAGTTGATCGCCCAGCCGATTCTCGAAGCCTGCCCGGGGGCCGCCGGCGACCTCGTCCTCTGCTCGCACGTTCTTTACTACATCCCCGAAGACACCTGGCTTGCCCACTTGGAAAAGATGGCAAGCTGGCTAGCGCCTACGGGAGTTCTCGCCATACTCATGCAGAGCGCTGACTGCGACTGCACTCGCCTCCTCGAGCATTTCACGGGCCAACGCCCGGATCTGAAGAAGCTGGCCAGCATGTTCCGTGACCGCCACGGAGGATCTTTCGAGGTCGCGCTGGAGAGAGAAGCCGCCTCGGTGGTCACGCCAGACCTGGGCTCGGCAACCATCGTGGCCGAGTTCATGCTCAACCTTTATCCCCGGAAGGCGCCCATCGCGCGGGCCGATGTGGAGGCCTATCTGCGGGCCACCTGTGCCCGCGCACAAGGGGGATTTCTCCTCAGCATCGATCAGGATTTCTTGACCATTCGCCCCCGCGGTTGACCTGACTGGGCAAGCTTTGCTTGGTCTGCCGGTGAAGCGGGCGCTTGGCGTGAAATTTTGAGGGGGCGCGGGCTGGCGAGTCAGGGAAACCCTGCTGTAATCCTGATAAATAGTGCTAGACGAACCTCGAATCTGCCGCTCATGGAGGAGAAGCACTGATGAGGCCTGCGGCCGTGGCAGGATGCTTGGGGCTGCTCATGCTCGTCCCCGGTTGTATGATGCACAACCGTATGGCGATGCTGCAGATTCGCCACGAGCCCGCCTGCGTGGGCCGCGAGCCCGGCATTGTCTTCATCGTTGACGGCGCCGGCGACTTCCTCGGCACCTCGATCGGCCTACGCAAGGCCGCCCAGCAAGCCGACTTCCCTCTCACTCTGCAAACCGTCGAATGGCATCACGGTTATTGCCGGGTACTCGCTGACCATCTCGATCGCGAACACATGCAAGTGTGGGGCAAGAAGCTCGCTGATCAGCTGATCGCCACGCGCTGGCAAGTCGGCCCCGATGTGCCTATCTACGTGCTGGCGCAGAGTGGAGGCTGCCCGCTCGTGCTGCTGGCCGCCGATGACCTGCCCGCTGGCTGCATCGATCGCGTGGTCATGCTCGCACCCCCCTGCTCCGCCAATGCGGACCTGTCCTGCCTGCTCGCCTGTGTTCGCGAAACCGTGGATGTTTTCTATAGTCCGTACGACACCTTCATTCTGGGAGTGTGTACCAAGGTATTTGGTACCTCCGACGGGCTCTCCGACGAGCCCGCCGGGCGGGTCAGTTTCCGGCAGCCCGTCGACGAACACGCCAAACCCCTCTATGCCAAGCTCCGCCAGCATTGCTGGCATCCCGGCATGAAGAAGTTCGGCTACGATGGCCGACATCTGAGTTGCAACAAGCCTGACTTCTTGCAGAACTACGTGCTGCCCCTGCTGCAGAAGGGCGGCACGATCCCCGATCCCCCGCCGGAGCCCGATATCATCCAGGTGGGCAAAAACGCGGAAGTGAATTAAAGAAGTGATGAGCGCGCACCGGCGCTCTCCGGTTCTCTACGGAGCCCGCTACTAAGCAGAAGTCAGAATGGCTGCCGCCACTCTGACTTCTGCGATTTGCATGGTGACCTTATTCCTGCACTCTCAAGTGGATCGAGCCGATCTGGACCACGTCACCGGGCTTCATGTGCAGTGGCTTGCCCGGGTAGCAGCGCTCGCGATTGAGATAGGTCCCATTCGAGCTATTCAGGTCCTCGATGGTCATCACGTTGTCCTGGAATCGGATGACGGCGTGCTGCCGGGACGACCAGACCTGTTCAGGGTTTTCCTGGTCTTCGAGGTCGATGTCGACCGGTTTCTCGTCGCTGCGGCCGAGGTAGTTCTCGCCTTCATAGACAGGGTAGACGATGCCAATCTTTTGCCCGCGCTGGGACACCAACGTTGGGGAAGAGCCGGGGGCAAACGTGTAGATTTCTCCGGGTGGGGATTCGGCGAGCTCGGCCAGCGGGAGGTCTTGATCGACGGCGCTCATGACAAACCCTTTCTGATACGAAACACACGGACAACACCGATACCTGAAGACCCCGACCCCAGGGTCGGAGCAGATGAGCGAAGTATTTGGTTGAGAGGAACGGCTCCCGGATTTGGTCGCACTTGGCGCGCCGGGAGTTCCCGAATTAGAAACCATCGCCCGGGCGAATGCCAGCGAAAAGTGCGCGTTTTTCAATCCTCGGCCCCCTCCGGTTCGCCATGTTGCTGGCGGTTGCCACTGGGCAGATTGATGTAGATCGGATAATGTCGCTGCATGGATGCGGGATCGGGCAACTGACGATCCATCCCCACCACAATCCATGTTTCATCGAAAGGAACGGTCGTGCCGGACATGCCTGCGCTGGCCCGGTTGAGCGAGCTCGAGCCCGGGCAGTTTGCCGATTGTTTTGTCCTGCTTGCCGAGCGGACGCGCGGCACCACCCGCGACGGCAAACCCTTCTTCACCTGCCGTTTCCGCGATCACAAGCGGACCGCCTCCTGCATGATCTGGGCCGACGGCAACTGGTACACGGCTTGCGAGGAGTGGCAGCCCGGCACGTTCTACAAGGTCCGCATTCTCTATGGCGAGCACGAACGCTATGGGCCGCAATTCGAACTGCATCAAATTCGTGCCGTCAACGACGAGGATCGCGCCAGCGGCTTCGATCCGCTGGTTTTCCTGCCCGGTCCGCGCCGCAACCTCGACGCCCTCTTCGCCGAACTCCTCGAATTGGTCGAGCAGAAGATCGATGGCCCGCTGCAGAAGCTGGTCATGAAGCTGCTGCATGAGCACGGCGAACGCTTCAAGCGTTCTCCCGCAAGCCGGCGGCACTATCATCCCTACCCCGGCGGACTGCTCGAACACACACTGACACTCGCCCAGAACTGTCTCTACCTGGTCGACAAGTACGCCGGGCAATACGCCGACATGCAGCCTCCGCTGAATCGTAGCTTGCTGCTGGCAGCCGCCGTGTTGCACGACATCGGCCGCATCGCCGAGCTGAGCGATCATCCGTTCTTGCCCGAACCGACCGTGCCGGGCCGTCTGCTCGGCCACATCCAGCTTGCCCGCGAGATGGTGCGCGAGGCGGCCCGCTCGATCGAGGATCTAGATCCTGAACTGCTTATGCTGCTCGATCATCTGATCCTGTCGCACCTGACGCTGCCCGAGTGGGGATCGCCGAGGCTGCCCGTCATTGCCGAATGCCTGATCCTGCATCACGCCGACGATCTCGACGCCAAGATGGAGATGTATGCGCGCTGCTTGAGGGATGACAAGAATG
>JBFWSD010000671.1:0-4703 GCA_050248575.1 Gemmataceae bacterium | reverse complement strand
AGATCGCAGTATTCCAGCAGCCTGGCAAAGGTGTCGTCCCAGATCTCCGGGACCGACTTGCCGTCGTGCTGCACGTTGATCTCGAGCCGTACGGGCTGCCTGTCGCCAAGCAGAAGCAGCCCGAGTTTGTCGGCACGTACGTTCGGCTCGGCAGCGGTGGTGGTGGACCAGGTCGCGAGCCCGACACAAACTGCGATCAGCCAGCGTTTCATAGCAGCTCCTTCACAGCCTTGGCCGACGGGTCGGCGAAGCGAATGGGCCGGCCGACGTTCGACATGTTCTGCTTCATCGGATCGATGCCGGCGATCTTGGCGACGGTGGCGATGAGGTCGGGCACGGACACGGGCCGCTCATCGACAGCCAGTCCATCAGCGGTGGTCTTGCCGATGACCTGGCCCTTTTGGATGCCGCCGCCGGCAAGGGCCACGGCCCACGAGGCGGGCCAGTGATCGCGGCCCGTGTTGGTATTGATCTTCGGCGTGCGGCCAAATTCACCCTGGCAGATCACCAGGGTGCTGTCGAGCAGCCCGCGGTCTTGCAGGTCAGCAAGCAGGCTGGCGTAGGCGGCGTCCAGTATGCCCGACAGTTGCCGCACCTGGTCGAAGTTATCGTGATGCGTGTCCCAGCCATCCAGCGTCACTTCGACGAAGGCGACGCCGCGTTCGACGAGCCGCCGGGCAAGCAGGCAGCCCTGTCCGAACAGACCGCGGCCATAGTCATCGCGCAGCTTGGCGGGCTCCTCATCCAGGCGGAACGCGGCCGCCGCCTTCGGTCGCATCAGGCGAATCGCACGAGCCGTGGCCGCCTGGATACTGTCAACCACCGGCTGGTCCTTGGCCTGGAAGCGCGCATCCAGCTTGTTGAGGATGTCGAGACGGGCAGCCTGGGTGGCGTCGCTCACTCCGGCGGCCCGGGCCAGATCGGGGACTTTCAGCCCGTCGGCGGGAACGCTGTGGTTGCCGATGACGAGCGGATCGAAGCGTGGGCCAAGGAAACCGCCGCCGAGCGTGCTCGCGTAGAGAGGAGGCGCGACGCTGACAAAGCTGGGCAGGTCGCTGTCGGCCGCGCCCATCTCGCGCGACACGAGTGCACCAAGGGCCGGATACTTGATGGTACCCGAAGGGTCGTAGCCCGTGCGCAAGAGATAAGTGGCCCGGACATGGTCTCCTTGCTTGCTGGTCATCGAGCGAAGGATAGCCAGTTCCTTGCCCCACCTGGCCAGCCTGGGCAAGTGCTCCGAGATGCGCATGCCGGCACTGGAAGTGGCAATCGTCTTGAAAGGTCCGCCGTTCGCGTGTCCCGGTTTCAAATCCCAGAGATCGATCGTTGCGGGCCCGCCGTTCATCCACAGCAAGATGACTGACTTCACTTGCCGCCGCGGCGCAGCCGCCGCCAGACGGTCCAGCCAGCCCGACATGGAACAACCAATGCCAAGAGTAACGCCACGCAGCCAGCTTCGTCGCGTCGGTTCGGACATGTGAACCTCGTCGTTACGGTAAGTGGAAGTCGATCACGTTAGCTTCTGCGTGAACCACGGCCCGCAGGCGAGTCGTGCTCTTGGTGGCGTAGTTCAGGCGCAGTCGATCGGGAGGCTGGAGTTCGCCTTCATCATCTTCATCTTCTTCACCATGCGGCTGCCGCACGGGCAGTCGCTCTGGCCAGTAGACGGTGACGGCATACTCGCCGGCAGGCACGCCATCGTCCTTGTCGTACGTGGTCATCCGGAACACCCCGCCGCTATCGGCTTTGCCCACGGAGGGGGCTGTTCCCTGCCGACCTTCCAGCGGATGAAAGGCGATCCTTGCCCCGGTCATCGGTTCGCCCTTGTAGGTAACGATCCCTTCCACGCTATGAACCGGCTCGCGGTGGATCGGATGGCGTGCTGCCACACACCCTCCCGCGCTGACAACCAGGGCAAGGATCAGGGGCGTCCGCATCCGTCACCTCATCAATAGTCGTTGCCGTTTATGAGTTCGCCGCCCTGCGTGGTGCAGAGTGCGAAGAAGACGAGGATGTTCAGTTCGTTTCTGAGCGATCGCACCGAGCCATCACCCAGACAAACGTTGGCAACGGCAGGGTGGAAGCTGTACACGCCTTCGTCGTTGGAGCAATTGACGGCACAAGGGCCAGGGCGGGCCGTGCCGTCGAACGTGTGACCTTCCGGCTGAAAGCTCTGGGCGCCCTTGCCAGCAGCCCACGCGCCCATGGTGCGGTCGGGCGTGATCGAGAAATCGGTGCCCCAGCGCTTGCCCACGCGCCACCATTGCGGGCGGCCGGCAATCTCGCTGAACATGAGCGTGTTGGAAAGACCATCGGTGCAATCCGATAGCTTGGTCGGATAAACGGTGTCCCAGGGCTGGAACACATGGGCCGAATCGAACAAGGGCGCGAACATCCCCCGCCGGTTCACGTCCGCCGGAATCAAGCCGGAAAGATAGTTGGCGTTGTCGAGCTGATCGTGGGCCGCGTAGTCGCCCGTCGCGGCCTTGAACGTGCCCGCCGTGCCATCGGGCAAGGTCACCGGTACATCGATCAGGCGTTGCGGCGCGCTCGGGCATTGCACGGTCTTGATCACCGTTCCCGCCAGGGGCTGGTTGAGCGGATCCCACCACTGGGCGCCGGTCTGCCAGCGGCGCGCCAGCGGATCCTGTTCGATGTAGGGCAGCAAATAGACGACCCAGCCGCGCTGCTGGCCGACGATGCGATTGGCAATCGGCGGCAAGTTGCCCTTCTGGTCCTGGTGATTGTGTACGGCGAGGCCGAGTTGTTTGAGGTTGTTCATGCAGGAGGTGCGATTGGCCGCTTCGCGCGCCTTCTGTACGGCCGGCAAGAGGAGCCCCATCAACACGCCGATGATGGCGATCACGACCAGCAACTCGATCAAGGTGAAGGCTTGCCGAGTCAAATGTTCACGTTTCATGATTGCCCTCCGATGAGTGTCAGTGATTGGTGTTGAATTCGCTGCTGTTGAGCAAGGCCCAGAAGATGTCGGCCAGTGCGTGCTTGGGGCCAAGGCGATCGGCGCCGCCCTTGTTCACGTAAGGGACGAGGACCGCGACTTCCTCGGTGGTAGGCTTGCGCGCCAGCGCAGCCAGAAACAACGCTTCTACCTGCCCTTCGGTGTCGAGGAAGGGCAGCTCGGCCACGGCCCGCAGCGTCGGCGCGCGTCGCACATCCGTCCATTCCGCGGTCTGCTTGCCATTCATGAGCGACAACGCTTGCAAGATCGATCGCTGTGCCGCGCCTGGACGCTCGACGTGGAACTTCTCGACGAAGCGACGTCGATCGCTGTGCGCCTGGCGCGGCTCGAGGTCGTCGCGCTCGACGGGCAGCCCCGCCGCCACGCGCAGGCTGTCGTAAAGCTGCTCGCCACTCAAGCCGCGCACGGCCGCACGGGCAAAGAGCTGCGCCTCGCCACTCCTCCCTTGCGAGGATTGCTGATAGGCACGCGACAGGACGATGGCGGTCGTCAGCTCTTTCACGTCGAAGCCGCCGTCGCTGAAACCCCTGGCGAGTTCGTCAAGGAGTCTGGGGTGGCGGCCCGGATTCTGGTTGCTCAGATCGTCCAGCGGTTCGACCAGCCCGGCGCCGAAGAGCTTGGCCCACACACGGTTCACTGCGTTGCGGGCAAAATACGGGTTGTCCTGACTCGTGATCCAGGCGGCCAGGATGGTTCGCCCTGTATCCTTGCTTGGCGCAACGGGCCATTCCGGCTGGCGCCCGCTCAGGAGCCTGGCCTCGACAATCTTGTTCGTCTCGGGAATGGCCAGTTCGAATTTCGCATCGTTGGGCGGCACGAAGAAGGCTGCCGTTTGCCAGAACTGGTCGCGCGTCCAGACTGCGAAGGGATGATCGTGGCACTGGGCACAATCGAGGTTGATGCCCAGGAAGGCGCGCGTGGTGTTGGCAGCCAGATTCTCCGGCTTGAACGTGCTTGCGGCCAGAAACGTTCGTGGGGCGTCGCTGCCAGTGCCAGCGGCCAGCACGTCGCGGACGATGCGATCGTAGCGATCCCCGTTGCGAATACGTTGCGCCAGCCAGGGCTCGAACTCATCGGGCAAGGGGGAGCGTGGCTGATCGGCCTGCGGAATCCACTCGCGACGCCAGAAGGTGGCCCAGTGTCGCGCGTGGCCGGGAGAAGCAAGCAGCGACTTTACCAGGTTGGCCCGCTTGTTCTTGCTCTGGTCGTCAAGGAAGGACCGGATTTCTGGGATGGTCGGCACCCGGCCGACCAGATCGAGGTAGACCCGCCGTGCGAAGACGGCGTCGTCGGAATGAACGGCGGGTGTGATTTTTTCTGCCCGCCAGGCTGCGCCTAGCAGTTCATCGATCCGCGCGGTCAGCGGGAGCGGCTCGCCCAGTGAAACGCCTGGCGACAACAGAATGAGTCCGACGCTGATAGTCAAGCGCACGTTGCACCTCGACGCGGGTAGGCTGAGGGTGCATCAAGAAAAGCATCTTTTGCGCCGCAACTGAGCGGCTACAGAATGGCCATGCGCTTGCACTTCCTGATCAATTACATAGTTGCCTGATGCAATTTGGAGATAGGACGACAATCGGCGTGTTGAACGCCCAGCGTGCCCATCGAATCGCCACGGGGAGGGGCATGGGATGTGGCCAAAGAAGTGCCAATGCCCACCAAGATTTCACCACGGGCCAGTCGTCGTGCCCGACTCATCAATTGTGCAGCTGCTTGCGAGCAC
>JBFWSD010000670.1:0-4706 GCA_050248575.1 Gemmataceae bacterium | reverse complement strand
CCCCGCCACGACCGGTCGACGCCGGCCCCAGCGCAGCAACCTGCCCGCGCGGCTGATCTGGCGGGCGTGGATTGGTTCGTGCTGGAGGAAACGTTCGAGGTCTTCCGCGAGCGCCTCGGCCGAGGAGTAACGCCGCCCGGGTTCCTTCTCGAGGCACTTGAGGCAGATGGTTTCGAGATCGAGCGGGACGCGCGGGTTGAGTGTGCCGGGCCGATCGACTTCCACTTCCAGGATCGTGCGCAAGGCTTCGGCGGGGCTTGCGGCCGGAAAGGCCGGGCGGCCCGTGAGAATCTCGAAGAGGATGCAGCCCAGCCCGTGCACGTCGCTGGCTGTTGTCAGTGGCCCGCGGGGCTTCAGCTGCTCGGGGGCCATGTAGCGCGGCGTGCCGACAATGCCCCCGGAAGGGGTGATACTGTCGTCGTGCTGCAAGAGCTTCGCCAGCCCGAAATCGGTGACATAGGGGTGATCCTGATCGTCGAGCAAGACGTTGGCGGGCTTGAGATCGCGATGCAGGAGGCCGCGCTGATGGGCATGATGAACGGCGCGGGCCACCTGGGCCACGAGCTTGGCCGCGGCGCGCGGATCTTGTTGCCAGCGCGGGTCGCGCGCGGCCAGGTTGCTGCCCTCGATGAGCTTCATGCTGAAGAAGGGGATGCCTTCGCAACTGTTGACTTCATAGATGGGGACGATGGAGGGATGGTCGAGGCTGGCGGCGAGCTCGGCCTCGGCGCGGAAGCGCTGGACATCGCTGGGGCTGGCCTGGCGGCCCGCCAGGATCATCTTGAGCGCGACGATGCGGTGGAGGCTGAGTTGCCTGGCCTTGTAGACAATGCCCATACCCCCGCGGGCGATTTCCGCGACCAGCTCGTAATCGTCGAGCCGATGCGGAAGATCGCCGGGCGAACGCGGGGTGGGGGCGGTGATCTGGATGGCGTTGTCCAGCGTGCTGAGCGAGCCCAGTTCACCCAGCCCGGGCAACGGCCCGGCGAACATGCGGAAACGCTCATGATCGACCAGGAAGGCGGCCAGTTCCTCGGCCAGTTCCGGATACCGCGCCAGGAAGGCACTACGCTCCACAACTTCTCCGCGGCCGATGGCGTCGAGGTAGGCGGCAATGGCCTCGTCGACGCGCTGTTCGTGCTCGCTCAGGTTGGTGTCGCCGCTGGTCATGTTCACTCACGCAATTCGAGATCCTCGCGCAGGCGTTGCAAACCGCGTTTGATCAGCCCGGCCACCGCAGCCGGGTTGCGGCCCATGTCGGTGGCAATCTCGGCCAGCGACCAGCCATGCCAGTGCTGCAACACCAGCGCCTGACGCTGCGCCTCGGGCAAGCGGGCCAGTGCGTTCGTCAAACGCAGCGCTTGCTCTTCGCGCTGCAGAGGCTGGCTGGGCGAGGATTGCTCCGTGGCCAGCCACGATTGCAACCGCTGCGACGACTGGTCGAGCGCCGCTTCGAGCGATTGCTCGCGGGCCACATCCCGTTTCTCCGTCTTCAGCTTGCGGATCTCGTCCGCCAGGTTGTGAGCCAGTAGCTTCCGTAGCCACGCTGTCTGCTGGGGCACGTCTTCCCCGGCAATCTTGCCCCAGTCTTGATGCGCTTCCAGCATGGTCTGCTGCACCACCCCGGACAGGTCGAGCTTGCCGCGCAGCTTGGGGCTGATCTGAACCTGGGCCAGCAAGTACAGGTATTCCCGATAGCCTTCCAGCCTGTTCTCTGATGATTCAGGGGGCATCACCGCCCTCTAACTCTGGAAGCGTGCCAACTCGATGGGCTGGGCGCGCAAAATGGAGATTTTCTGATGTTGTATCCAGGTCGCGGATCTCTGCACCCAGATTTGGGCAACGTCCTCGAAAAAAACTTGTGCGCGCGGGACGCCACCCGGCTCTAATAGGGCAAAGGTGCCCTCGGAGCGACCGATGCTTGGCAAGAAACTCGCAACCCTGGTTCATCATCTCCGCGACGCGGCAGCCCCCGGTGTCGAGCACTCCGATGCCGAGGCCCTGTCACTCTTTGTCCATCACCAGGACCAGGGAGCTTTTCGCCTGCTCCTCGAACGCCATGCCCCCATGGTGCGGGCTGTCTGCCGCCACGTCTTGAAGACGGATCAAGATGCCGAGGACGCCTTCCAGGCCGCCTTCCTGGTGCTGGCACGGAAGGCGGCTTCGATTCAGCGCCGCCACGCTCTGGCGGGCTGGCTCTATCGGGTGGCCTATCGTCTTGCCCTCTCGTTGCGGGCACGCAATGCCCGTCGCCAACTCGTCGAAAGGCAGGCTCCCGTGAAGACCGAGCCGTTCTCACCCGCAGACGACCTCGATGCCAATGAGGTTCGTTCCAGCGTTCTGGCCGAGGTCGATCGCTTGCCGGAAAGCTACCGGGCCGCCCTCGTCCTGTGTGCCCTCGAAGGCAAGAGCACCGACGAGGCCGCGGCCGCGCTCGGCTGGTCGGAAGGCACTGTCCGCGCTCGCCTGTGGCGGGGCCGCAAGCTGCTGATGGCGCGGCTCGAACGCCGGCAGGTCCTGCTCTCGACAAGTGCCGTGGCAGCGCTCCTGGCTTGCCACGCGCCGGTGTCGGCGGCCCAGCTCGATCACTTGACGCACGCGGCACTGCTGTTTGCCGCCCATCAGCCGACGGGCTGCTTCGTTTCCGAGCAGGCTAGCTTGCTGGCAGGGGAATCACTCGCGACAGGAACGCGCAGGTTACTGCTGGCCGGCGTGCTGGCGGCGGGTGTTCTGGCCGTTGCCGCCACGGTGGGAGCAGCATTCTATTTATCCGGTGCGCCGCAGCCCGCGGTGGAAGTCGAGCCGGCCGAGCCAGTCCTATTTCATGCACAGGAACAAGAGCGGCCCGCCACCGATCTTCATGGCGATCCCTTGCCGCCCCAGGCGATTGCCCGGCTGGGCACACAACGCTTCCGCCACGAAGGCGGGCTGCGCGCGGTGGCCATCGCGCCCGACGGCAAGATCATCGCTTCCGGCGCCAACGTCGACGAGTCGGTGCGCCTCTGGGACATTGCCAGCGGCAAGCAGGTGGCACGCTTTTACCGCAAGGAGTTCTGGCCTCATCAGCTAGCCTACAGCCCGTCGGGCAAGCGACTGGCGGTGTGTGGCTTCCATGGCCCGCTCGTCCTCTGGGACGTCGAGCAGGGCCGCGAACTCGCCGCCACCGAGCAGGTTTCCTCTCCCTATGAAGGCGTCGTCTTCTGTTCCGAGGCGCTGCTGGCCACCGCGCACTGGGACAAGACCATTCGCTTCTGGGACGACAAGGGGCAGGCCGCGGGCAAGATCGACGCACACGACGCCCAGATTGCCGACCTCGCCGCTCGCCGCGACGGCACCCTGCTGGCCTCGGTAGCCCAGGATGGCACGCTGCACCTGTGGGATCCAGAAAAGAAGACCGCCATCGCCAAGCTGAAAACGCCGGACGATCCTCGCAGTGTCCGGTTTTCGGCCGACGGCCAGCTGGTGATCGTCGGCGCCGAGAAGGCGGCCGCACTCTACGACGTGGCGGCCCGCAAGGAACTGCGCCGCTTTGCGGGCAAGAACGCGGAGGATCGCTTCTGTGTGTTCGCCGCCGCCATCTCGCCGGATGGCCAGGTCATCGCTACCGGCGGCGCAAACGCCATTTACCTCTGGAATCGTGAGAGCCAGGAGCCGACCGGCACGATCCCCTGGACCTGTCCGCACACGCTCGTCTTCAGCCCGGACGGAAAAACGCTGCTGGCCACCGAATACAACGACCACGTGGTGCACGCATGGGATGTGGCCACGCGCAAGGAACGCTGCGATCTGCCCGGCCACCACGGGCTGATCACCTCGGTTTCCTTTTCACCCGACGGCAAGCAGGTCCTGTCGCGCTGCACGCGCAACCATCTGTTCGTCTGGGATGCGACCAGTGGCAAGGTCGTGCGCGACACTTTCATGCCGCGCACGCGGAACTTGCCCGTCACGATTACTTCATCTCAGCATCGTACCGTGGCAGCATATTCCGCGGATGGCGCCCTGTTCGCCTGCGGCCGCGACGATTCGACGATTCACGTTTACGAGACGGCGACGGGCAAGGAAATCCATCTGCTGCTGGGCCATACGGGGTCCGTCAACGCCGTGGTTTTTTCGCCGCGACAAGAACTGCTCATCTCCGTTGGCCGGGAGCCCACCATTCGCCTCTGGGACCTGAAAACGGGCAAGCAACTCCGCGTGCTGACGGGCCATGTGCTCGACGTGGAGTGCCTGGCGATCGCGCCGAACGGTCGGCTGCTGGCCTCGGGCGCCGCCGGCGAGTTTCAAGTCGCCGATCAGGCCAGCCCTCAGGGCCGCATCGAACGCGACGGCACCATTCGCCTCTGGGACCTGGAAACAGGCAAGGAACTCTTTCGTTTCGAGGTAGGCGAATCCATCCAGTCCGTGCGTTTCTCTCCCGACGGCAGCCTGATTGCCGCGGGCGTCGACGATCGCATCTGCATCTGGGAAGTGGCCAGCGGCAAGAAGATCAAGGAATGGTACTGGGGCGAAGAGGATCGCGTTGCCTTCAGCGAGACCGTGTTCGACTTCTCCCCCGATGGCCGGCTGATTGCCTACAACAACCGGCCCTGCATCCGCATCCGCGATCTGGCGACCTTCGAAGAAGTGGGCAAGATCGCCATGGGCAGCAATCCCGCCACGGCCCTCGCGTTCGCGCCGGCGGGCAAGCGGCTCGCCAGCGGCCATCG
>JBFWSD010000669.1:0-4708 GCA_050248575.1 Gemmataceae bacterium | reverse complement strand
TGTAGCCTTCCAGGCGCGAGAGGTTGAGTGTTTCGGGGACCAGCCCTTGCCCGGCGAAGGCGGCGTCGCCGTGGATGAGCACCGGAATGCCGAGCCGGCGTTCGTGGTCGCCAAAGAGGTTTTGCTTGGCGCGGACGCGGCCCGCCACCACCGGGTCGACCGATTCCAGGTGGCTCGGGTTGGGTGTCAGCGACAGGTGGATCTGGGCGCCGCCGACGGTGGCGCGTTTGCCGGAGAAGCCAAGGTGGTACTTGACGTCGCCGTCGCCGAACAGGTCGAGCGGCTTGACGTCTTCGAACTCGGCGAAGATTTCCTGGTAGGGTTTGCCGATGATGTTGGCGAGGACGTTGAGTCGGCCGCGATGGGCCATGCCGAAGACGATCTCGCGGACGCCTTGGTCGCCGGCCCGCTCGATGAGGGCGTCGAGCATGGGGATGAGCGTTTCGGCCCCTTCCAGGGAGAAGCGTTTCTGCCCGATGTAGCGGGCCTGCAAGAAACGTTCGAACAGTTCCGTGTAGTGCAGGTTCATGAGGATGCGAATCTTGCGGCGGCGGGCAAACTCGGGCTGATTGCGGCGCGGCTCCATGCGAGCACAGAGCCACTTGCGCATCTCGCGATCCTGCACGTGCATGAACTCGACGCCGATGGTGCGGCAATACGTCTCGCGCAGCACGGCGAGCAGTTCGCGCAGCGTGGCCTGGGGCAGCCCGTAGAACACGCTGGTATCGAAGCTGCGATCGAGGTCCGATTCGGTCAGGCCGAACTCGGCCGGATCGAGATGCGGATGCTGCTGGCGCGGCACGCCAAGCGGATCGAGGTCGGCAAGGAGATGGCCCAGCTCGCGATAGATATGAATCAGCCGCACCACGCCGGCATGACTCGCGTCTTGCGTGCTGGCCTGGGCTTGTCCAAGTTCGAAGCCTTCGAAGAAGCGTTGCCAGCCCGGATCGACGGCCTCGCCGCGCCGCCAGCGTTCGAAAGTGTCCAGGATGATGTCGAGATTCCAGCGGTTGGCAAAGCCGGTCGCGCTCATGGTGCCTCACTTCCCTGGGCCGAATGGAGCAATTCCGTTGCCACTGGCGTCTCTATTCGGTTTACCGCCCGCAGCCGTTCCGGACAAGCGGAAGCACACGGGAGTCGTGACAGGTTGGAAACCTGCCCCACGCGCGCGGTGTGTGGGGCCAGTCTGTATGATAGCCAGAGAAGAGCGGCGCCCGCGTGTTTGGAAGGACAGAGGATCATGGCAGATATCAAGGTCCCGTCAGTCGGCGAATCGATTCACGAGGGAGTGCTGGCCCGCTGGCTGAAAGAAGAAGGGGACTCCGTCGACATGGACGAGCCCCTCTTCGAACTGGAAACTGACAAGGCCACGACCGAGGTCCCCGCGCCGGCGGCCGGCGTGCTCCATATCGGCGCGAAAGAAGGGGCGACGGTTTCTGTTGGCGAGGTGGTTGGCCGCATCGAGCCGGGCAAGGGCAAGAAGAAAGACAGCGGGCAGC
Organism: Gemmataceae bacterium; assembly: GCA_050248575.1. Classification (GTDB taxonomy): domain Bacteria; phylum Planctomycetota; class Planctomycetia; order Gemmatales; family Gemmataceae; genus JBFWSD01. The sequence goes on along the minus strand of JBFWSD010000669.1, from coordinate 3,209 downwards.
CCGCCGACGACGGCAAGAATGACAAGCAAGCGCCCGAGAAGAAAGCGGCACCGGCGCCGTCTGAGGAAAAGAAGGAACAGCAGCCCGCGGGCAAGGAGGAGCTGGCAGCTTCCCCCTCGGCGCGCCGGCTCGTTCGCGAGCATGCTCTCGACCCGGGCGCGATCGAGGGCACGGGCCGCGGCGGCCGCATCACCGAACAAGACGTCCGTCACTTCCTCGACGATCACGCCACGCGGGGCAAGGAGAAACAACAAGAAGCCCCGAAGCAGGAACCGGGCCCGGCCCGGCCCGCTGAAGCAACGGCGCCGGCATCCACGGGGGAGCGCCGCCAGCGCATGAGCGCGATCCGGCAACGCATCGCCGATCGCCTGCTGGCCTCGCAGCGCGACACGGCGACGTTGACCACGTTCAATGAAGTCGACATGAGCGCCGTCCTGGAACTGAGGCAGCGCTATCGCGAGGAGTTCAAGAAGAAGCACGGCGTCGACCTGGGCTTCATGTCCTTCTTCGTGAAAGCGGCCGTCACCGCGCTGCGTGACTTCCCGGTCGTCAACGCGTTCATCGACGGCCCGGACGTGGTCTTTCATGACGAGTATCACGTCGGCGTCGCGGTCAGCACCGAACGCGGGCTGATGGTGCCCGTGCTGCGCGAGGCCGACCGCCTCAGTTTCGCGGACATCGAGAAGCGGATCGCGGCCCTCGCCGAGTAGGCACGCACGGGCAAGATCACCATCGACGATCTGCAAGGCGGCACCTTCACCATCACCAACGGCGGCGTGTTCGGTTCACTGCTGTCCACGCCGATCCTGAATCCGCCGCAGAGCGGCATCCTGGGGATGCATACGATCCAGAAGCGGCCCGTGGCCCGCGACGACCAGGTCGTGATCCGGCCGATGATGTACCTGGCCCTCTCCTACGATCATCGGCTGGTGGATGGCCGCGACGCGGTCAAGTTCCTCGTCCGCATCAAGGAATCGATCGAGGATCCGGAACGGATGCTGTTCCAGGTCTGAGTCGTCAGATCGATTCCTGCAGGATCCCTTCCTCCGCGCGAGCAGCCTCGGGCTGCGGTTCCTTCACGGTCAGTACCGGGCAAGGTGCGCGGCGAACCACCTTCTCGGCGACGCTGCCCATGAGCAGGCGCGACAGGCCGCGGCGGCCGTGCGTCGACATCACAATCAGGTCGCAGTCGAGTTCCCTGGCCGCGTTGACGATCTCGTTCACCGGATCGCCAGCTTGCAGGACGTGCTTGATGTCGAGTGTCGGGTCGGTGAGAGCTTGCAATTGCTGGCGCAGCCGCTCTTCGTCGTCGGCCGTCTCGACGACGGCCCCCATCTCGTTGGCCACCACGGTGACCGGGCTCCACACGTGCATCAACACCAGCCGCGCGCCGTGGTCGCGGGCCAGTGCACACGCCAGGTGGAAGGCGGCCTCCGACTGTGGCGAAGAATCGGTCGGGTGTAAGATTTCTTTGAACATCATGATTCTCCTCCTTTCCGCAATGTGTATGAGTCGCGAGTGATGCAGCCGGCGTGCCAAACGGGCAAGATCTCGCCTCTCGGAACCGCGCCGTTTGGTATTGCGTTTGCCGCCTCCTTGGTGAAACCACCTGTTAGCCCGAAAGGAGGCAATGATGTTGGGAATCACGGAACGGGCCGGCAAGGTCCTCGAAGCTGTCCTCGATCGTTCCCCGCGCCAGAAGGAAAATCAACTCGTCCGCCTCGTGCTGGCCGGGCCCGAAGGGGACATGCGTCTCGATGCGCGGCATGATGGGGATGAAGTGATCGCCTTTGCCGGGCGCGACGTGCTGGTGCTCGATCCGCACTCGGCGGAAAGGTGCGACGGCCGCACCCTCGATTGCGACGGCCGCGACTTCATGCTGCGCTGATCGATCAGCCCGGCTCCAGGCCGAATCGGGTGATCAGCCGGTAGAGCCGATGCCGGCTGATGCCCAGCCGGGCCGCAGCGCGGGACTTGTTCCAGCCCTCGGCCTCGAGGGCTTCTCGCACGTGCCGGGCTTCCAGCTCATCCAGGCTCGCCGCCCCACGCGCCGTCCCGTTGTGGGCGCTCGGGGCGGGTGAAGCTCCACGCACCGCCGCGAGGATCTCCTCCGGCAGGTCGCGCAGCGTGATCTTGCGGCTTTCGCTCAGGATGCGCGCCTGGGTCAGCGCGTTTTCCATCTCGCGGATATTGCCGGGCCAGTTGTAGCGGGTGAGCGCCTCGAGTGCCTCGGGCTCGATCTCATGCGGGCCGTTCGGCCCGGCGTTCAAGAAGTGTTCGACCAGCAGCGGAATGTCCTCGCGCCGTTCGCGGAAGGGCGGCAACCGCAACGTCAACACGCTCAGTCGATAGTACAGATCCTTGCGGAAATGCCCCCTGGACACTTCCGCGCCCAGCTCCTTGTTGGTGGCCGCCACCACGCGGGCATTGGTCTGGATCCAGTGCGTGGAGCCGACGCGGCGAATGCAGCCATCCTCCAGCACGCGGAGCAGCTTGGCCTGCAACTCGAGCCGCATCTCGCCGATCTCGTCGATGAAGAGCGTGCCGTCGCTGGCCACCTCGAAGAGCCCGGGCTTGGACGTGACCGCCGACGTGAACGCACCCTTCTCGTGGCCGAACAGTTCGCTCTCCAGCAGCGATTCTTGCAGGGCGGCACAGTTGACCGCCACGAACGGGCCGTTGCCGCGGCTGCTCACGCGATGCAGCTCGCGGGCCACCAGTTCCTTGCCCGTGCCGCTCTCGCCCAGGATCAACACGCGTTCCTCGGTGGGCGCCATCTTGCGCAGCTGGTGCAGCACCTCCTGAATGGCCGGACTCGTCCCCAGGATCTGCACCGGTGAATCGTCATACGCCTTGTCGGGTGGATCGTGGCGGGCCAGCCTGGTCTGGTTGCATGCTTCCTTGATCTCGAGTTCCAGATCGGCCCACTTGCAGGGCTGCGTGAGATAGGTGAAGGCGCCGTGCCGCATCGCTTGCACCGCTGAGGGAATGCTCCCCTTGGAAGTGACGATGATGGCCGCCGTGTCCGGCGTGACGTGCCGCAGTTCCTCCATGAGCTGGATGCCGTCCATGCCCTTGAGCTCGAGCCCGAGGATGGCCACGTCGAGCGGGTGCTTCTCGGCCAGGGTGACGGCTTCGCCGGCGGAGCTCGATTGTTCCACCGCGTAGCCGCGCTCGCTCAGCCACTGGCACATGTCCGCGCCGAACTG
>JBFWSD010000668.1:0-4710 GCA_050248575.1 Gemmataceae bacterium | reverse complement strand
GCAAGCGCTCAATCTCTTCGTCGAGGATCGGACGCAGCTCGCGCCAGATCTGTTCGGGGTTGGTTTCGTCGACGCCGGCCAGCGGCTCGGCGGGCAACGGCTTCTCGCGCGCCTGGCGTTGAAACGACTGACCACGAACCTTGAGGGCGATGCGGCGGGCCACGCCGTGCAGCCAGCCCGCCACCTGGTCGGGACGATCCAGGCTCGCGGCTTTCTTCACCAGCACCACGAAGGTGGCCTGGAAGGCATCCTCCGCGTCTTGCGGATGCTGCACGACGCGCTGGCAAACCTGGTAGACCATCGGCCCGTGCCGCTTGAGCAGCCCATCGAAGGCGCTCAGGTCGCGCTGCCGGACAAACCTTTCCAGCAGTTCCGCATCGGAAGCTTCAGCGGCGGTGGCCATCGTACCCTTTCGGGGCGCGGGTCGCGTCAGAGAGATCGATTGCGAAGACATCGTAGCACGTGCCTCATCCGGGCTCCAAGTTCCCCACGGCGCGAATGCCGGTGCAGACGAGCCCGTCGCCAGCGCAGGGAACGTTTGGTGATGCTGGTCTGCCTGTCCCATCTCGGTTCATGGCACAGGTCGCTTTGAACGAAGGAAGCGATGCGGTCGCCAAGGATCTCGGCGACCGAAGCTCGCTCGCAAGTCAAGCGTGTGACCGCGTCCAGCGTGGCGGCAAAGAGCCGCTCGGGCGGTCGCGTCGCTGCTAGTTTCCCATCACTCATGAAGTTCCTCGTCAGCAGGGCCGAGCAGGTGGAACACACCTATCTCCCCGCCCGGGCCCGTTTGCTTAGCTTTTTTCGAAGATTTTCCGCCCGCGGCGCAAATCATTGACAGGAAAGGGGTAACACACAAGCGCAAGGCGGCCACGTAAGGCGAGCCCCGAGCGCATCGCGAGCCCCGAACGTAAGCGAGGGGGGAGGAACTGAAATCTCAACTTCACAGCGGCGCAGGAAGATCGCGTCGACAGAAGGTCCACAGTGCCAGCAAGTAACCGGCCGCCGCCACGCTGAAGAGAACGGCAAGCACATTGACCTGAACGGGCCAGCCCCAGGCAGGTTCCAGATCGACGTTCCACGCGCCCTTCAAAATGATCTGCTGGGGCTGAAAGTAATAGAAGACGGTAAGTGGGCGCAAGAAGTTGATCCCCTCCCAGAGTTGTCCGCAGACGTTGATGAGAAACTGGAGCAGAGTGACCAGCACGGCGGCGCCGAGGACTCTGCCGCGGAAGCGGCCCCGTGCTGACAGCCACATTGTGTAGCCCGAGATCGCCAGCAAGAGGGCCGCGACGTTCCACAACGCCGGCGCGAACGCCGCGACGTCGATCTGCAAGAGCTTGGGGTCGATGGGGCCGCTCGGCCGGACGAAAAACGGCATGTTCGGCATCATGTCATGCAGCATGTCAGGATTGACCTTGATCGGCCCGACCAGCCATTGCCCGAGCCAGGTGCCCGCATACAGACTGAGGCAGAGAATCGGGATAGTGATGAGATCGACACAGAGGTGGGCCAGGATCACGCGCGGCCGCGCCAGCGGCTGGGCTAGCAGCAGTTCCATCGTGCCGCGATCGATTTCCCCGGCAATGGCACTCGCAGCCCGGCCGATGGCCCAGATGCAGAAGATCGTCTGCATCAGCGGGTGGACGTAGCCGATCGACAGGATGTCCATGGCCCGCTGGATATCGATGGTCTCGCCCCCCATCAGGGTCTGCAGAAGTTTGCCCGGCCCCTGGAAGAGCAAGTTCTTGAGCGAGTCGAGGTTCATCTGGGTGGCAAACAGGGGGACGAACTGCCCGGTGATGCGCTCGGTGATCTTGGCCCACAAGCACTGGAAGGCGAGCAACAAGAGCGCCACGATCAACAGATACCAGCGCAGGTCGCGGAGCAGTTTGACGACGAGCACGCGGGTCATGCATCAGCTCCGTGGATGCGCTGATAGATGCTGGCCAGGCCGAGCGGCTCGAGACTCAGGCTGGTCACGGGCTGCCGCGCCAGCCAGTCGAGCAGCGGCGGCAGCGAGCCGGTGTATTCCAGTTCCAACTGCAAGTCTTGCCGCCGCAGCACGGCGAGTCCGGGCAACTCGGGCACGGCCACTTCCTGTTCGAAGCGAGCGCGCACGAGACGGCCCTCGCGCAGCGCGGAGATCGCTTGCAGGTGCACCAGCCGCCCTTGCTTGAGAATGCCCACGCGATCGCACACCTGTTCCACCTCGTGGAGCACGTGCGACGAGAAGAGGACGGCCTGCCCCAGGGCGCGGGCCGCCCGGATCTGGGCCAGCAACTCGTCGCGCATGGTGGGATCGAGCGCGTTGGTCGGCTCGTCCATGATCAAGAGCGGCGCATGCGTGACCATCACCTGCAACAGGGCAATCTTCCGTTTCATCCCGGAGGACAGGTCGGCGATGGGCCGATCGACATCGATATCGAAGCGCCGCGCCAGGCCGGCCAGTTCGGGAAGTTGCCGTTGCCCGCGCACCCTGGAAAGAAAGGCAATGAGCTGGCGGCCCGTCATGTTCTCGTAGAGTCGCAATTCACCGGGCAGGTAGGCCAGGTGTTTGCGGGCCTGGACGCTGTGCCGCCAGCAATCGTGCCCGGCAATGGTGGCCCGCCCGCTGCTCGGCTTGAGGAAGCCAAGCAAGAGCCGGAGGGCGGTCGATTTCCCCGAGCCGTTCGGACCCAAGAGGCCAAAGACCTCGCCCGCCGCGATCTCCAGCCCAAGCCGATCGAGAGCCCGGAAACGGCCGTATTCCTTGGTGAGTTCTTCCGTGTGGAGGAGCATCCGTCTGGACCTCCGCGAATGCGGCCTGCGTCGACTGGTATATACAAACACAAAAAGCCGGGAATGCTTGCACATCCCCGGCTCGATGGTGATCGGTCTGGCTCAGCCTTGGCCGAAGAGTCTGCGGAACAGGCCGCTGTCTTTCTTCTTGGGGTCTTCGGGGTGGGGCTGGTTGATGTTTTGCTGGTGCCGGCCCGCCTGCTCGGCGTCGAGGTCGATGCCCATCTGCGTGGTAGCCGGAGTCGGTGAGGGGGCACGGGTCGGCGGGATGCTCTTCCCCTTCATCAGGTCCATGTGCTTCTGACGCAGATCCTTCAGGCGGTCGTTGAGACCGCGGTCGCGTTCGATGCGATCGAGCTCGAGGCGGATCTCGTCGTTGATGCGCTGGACCTCGGTGCGTTGCCGCGCCAGCTCGGCCCGCTCCTTGGCCATCTGCATTTCCATCTGCCGCATTTCCTGGTTCATGACCTCGGTGTCTTCGCGCAGCTGACGAAGCTCTTCGTCGAGCTTGCGGCGGTCTTGCTGGAGCTGGCAGCGTTCCTTCTCGAGCTCCTCGCTCATGGCGAGCAGTTCGTCTTCGCGCGGCACGGGCGGCTTGGCGGCCGCTTCCTTCAACCCTTCCATTTCCTGGTTGAGGTCGTTGATCGCCTGGTCGCGTTCCTCGATGAGCCGCTCGGCCTCTTTCATCTGCTCGATGAGCTGATCGCGCTCGGAGGCAATCTGCTCGGCCTCGGTGAGGATGGCACGCAGCTCCTCGTTTTCGGCCTGGAGTTCTTGCAGAAGATTGGCATCAACGCCCGGGGCCGCCATGGGAGCGGCCGCCTGGGGTGGCGGCGGCGGAGCGGGCGGCGGCGGTGCAGCGGGCGGCGGACCTGGATCTCGCAAGAGCGAGGGATCCCGGATGAGCCCCGCAAGCCCGCCCAGCTTGTCCTTGGGCGCCAGCTCGTCTGTACTCCAGGGCTGACTTCCACCACCACGCGGCGGCTCGGGATTCGGAATGGCTTTGGCCATGCGCTTCCCCTGTCTCCTCTTGAGAGTTGTACTCTCAGATATCGCTGTGCCTTTAGCCCCTCGACCGGAGAGGATTCTCCGCAACGGTGGGATCCAGACAAGGTGAGGTCGATGCAAAAATCACATCGACCTATGTTTAAGTTAACCCCGTGCCGAGTAGTGTCAAGACAAATTCACATCGGCACGAGGTACACACATTACGATCTCGTTCAACGATCACGAATGCGCAGCTCGGTATGGGTCACATAAGCCTTCCCCTCGAAGTAGCTGGCCGAGGAGGCCGATTCCACGCACTTGAGCACGTCCAGGACCACCTTCACCTGCTTGATGATCTCGGCCGTCTCCTTCTCTCCCTGCCCATCCTGCCGGGCGGCCTCGTGGACGCCGAGCATGACCCACGGGGTGGCCGCATCCACGCAGCCCGCCCAGTTGAAGTAGGAGGCGCCGCCCAGATTGCGCTTGGTGTCTGCCAGCGGGCCGCCGTCCACCTTCAGGGGCGTCGGCAGCAAGATGCGCTCCGTATGCTTCTCCGACAAGCTGAACACGGCGACCTTGTCAGACAGCCCGCCGTTGGGCATCACCCGGGCATCGAAGAAGGGCGGGATCGGATAGTAGTACATGGTGCCCGCCTTGAGCTTGCGCGTATCGGGCGGCTGGATCTTCAGATCGGGGAAGGCGCCGCCCCCGGCGTTGGAAAGGGCCGCCGAGGCGTCGTTGAAGATCACCCGGTAAGCGTCGAGCGCCTTCTTGAGCAGATCGGCATTGCTGACACCATAAACGAAGGCCAGCTCGGGCAACGGCAGCTCGTCTTCCGTCTCCGGAATGAACAGCGTCCACTGCTTGCTCTTCCACTTGGCATCGAACACAAAGGCGGACTGCCCGTCGGCCAGCGCGGGCAACAGCTGAGTTCGAGTGGTCTTG
>JBFWSD010000667.1:0-4712 GCA_050248575.1 Gemmataceae bacterium | reverse complement strand
TGCATGGCCGTTTGGAACACGGCCCGGGCGAGCGCTTGGATCAGTGCTGCCCTCGTCTCGTCCGCGGGCGCCGGAGAGGAACTGTCGTGATGAGCTTGCATCATGGCTTGAACATAGCGATCGAGGGTAACCCGCAAGCGCGGCTCCACCGTTCCTTCATCTTCGAGGACGTCGAAGTAGTTGCCAAAGAGGCGATTCTCGGTGCAAAGGATCTCGGGATGAGCATTGAGGGCCGTCCGCAGCCAGGTCGAACCAGAGCGCGGCGACGAGATGACGAACGCACAGCGTCCCTGCACGCCAAAGGCACGCCGCAGTCGATTGAATACGCTCCGCACAACAGATACTCCTTGTGCCAGTTCACAGGGCGAGGCAGCATTGCGCTTAGCTGCATGTCCGCCTCCTCGATGCTAATAGCCCATAAGGATGTCGGCCGGATGCGGCGCCTTATCGGGAATGGCGCAAGCATTCCAGCGCTTGGCCAGAACGCTGGCGACACGGAACCAGCGACGAACTCTCGTTTCGGGATTGCCCTCGAGCCAGGCAAAGTAGCTGTGCGGGCCGAAATCGGTGCAGGCACGCGGAAACGCTCGCTGCAGCGCTTCGTCATCAAGCCAGCGATCGATGAAGCACTTCGTCGCCGACGACGAGATGCGAAAGCGCGACAGGTCGAAATGGCAAGGCGCTTTTGCGGGCAGGTCCGCGCGCCAGCGGTCCGATCTTTCGTAGCCAAGTTCGATCAACAGCGCGAAAAACTCGGCAGGCAAATAATCGGCCCAGGACGCAGCGAAATAGTTGCGCCAGTCGCCCGCCTGCCCCTTGCGTACATGGGCATCCTTCACTTCTATATCGCCGCCAGTGACGGCACGAAAGCTGTAGCGTTCCTGGATCGACGCGATCTCGCCTGCCGACAGATCAAGTTCAAGAAAGCCCAGGACTCGGGAAAACTCGGCGTCGAAATGATCGAGCAGCCGTTCGTAGCGAACGACCAGGCAGTCCGCGCAGCCCGCGCAGTCGAGGTAGGGCAGGCTTTGCTTGTAGAATTGGCAGATCTCGCTGGCCCGCGCGGCGACCGCTTGTTTCAGCCAGTCCCGGCGTGCCCACACCAGTCCGCTCCTCCGCAACCACCAGTTTTCGTGGCTGAACCAGTGCATCTTTTCGTAAGAGAGAGTTCCAAGGTCATGATAGAGCCAGGAAATGATCACATCGCGCGGATCGCGCTGGATCCAGATGACCCGGTAGCCCGGAAAGCGGGCACGCAAGGATACGAGGGGCAGGTGCTTCGCTGGCGCCACGTGCAGGGCGCCTCTCTGCCCTTCTTCTGAATCGGGAGCGGTCAGCTTGCGATACAGGCATTCCACGAGGTTGCCGACAAGCAATTCGGAGTGCTGTTCCGCTTTGACCAGGCTGAACTTCATGATCCGGGCGAGTGGCCGCAGACAAGCCTTGAAGGCTTCAGGATTTACCGGTTCGAAGGCAGGCGCGCCATTACTGGATTGATAGAGTCGGCGGGCCACCGCTTCGGGATCGAGAGCCACTCCCGTCAGCTGAAAGTACCTGTTCACGAAATCAACAACGTAGTCGAGTCTGGGCGCCGCCCCGAGTGGCGGCGACGTCATGCCTGGACACGCCTCGAGAAGCCGGGCAAGCCAGGAATTGCCCGACTTGTGGACACCGGTCAAGGCGTAGCAATGTGGATACCCGATTGGACGCAAGCCTTTCTCCTGTGCGGCTTCTGCTCCACCATTTCGCATCGGTTTTCAGAAATCATCGACAAGTTCACTGCACAGGATTGATAGAAACTTCAAAGTTTGAGTAATCGTCAAAGTCCACAACGCTGGCGAGCGCGGGCCTGGCAAGACAGCGAAAGGGAGATGGACTGGATCGCGGTACGGCGGAGCCCGCATTCTGCCACGTTTCTCCAGCCCGCCTTCATGCACTTGCCTGCTGAACTCCCGCTTGCCATCAACTTGCGTTGTACTGTGTCTGGGCCGAACGTATGATCCCTTTTCCAAATAGGCGACTCGATCGGCGCTTGCGTGGCCAGCTGATCGGAGAAAGGGCAGGGTCGTGAAGTTCGAAAACCAGCGCGATGCCAATCCCGCGGCCGAAGTCTCCGTCTGTTCCGTCATCTCGAAAAGAAGCCTGGCCAAGGCACGAGTGCTTGCCGAGTCTCTGCGAGCCTACCAGCCGCAGATTCCATACCATGTCCTCCTGGTCGATCACGTCGATGGCTGTTTCCGGCCTGATAACGAACCATTCCAGTTGGTGACTCTCGACGAGCTCGGTCTGCCCGGGCAACTCGGCTACTGCTTTCAATACACGCCCCTGGAACTGTGCTGCTTCTGCAAGCCGTACTTCATGAGCTATCTATTTCGCCGCCAGTTCGCCAGCAAGCTCATCTACCTCGACGCTGATATTCTCTTATTGCACGCGCTCGACGAAATTCCACGCTTGCTCGACCGCTATTCCATTCTACTGACGCCGCATCTTGACCGGCCCTACGATGACGATAAGCAGCCGGACGAAGAGAGCATTCTGCGGGCAGGGGTCCATAACGCGGGCTTTCTTGGCTTGGCCCATTGTGACGAGACACAACGCTTTCTCGACTGGTGGTGCAGCCGTCTCCGGACGGGCTGTGTCGTCGATCTGCCACGCGGCCTCTTCGCCGATCAGAAGTGGCTGGATCTTGTGCCAGGACTCTTCCAGAACGCCCACGTCCTGCGCGACCCGGGATACAACGTCGCCTACTGGAACCTCCATTCACGAACGCTGACCATTCAGGCGGGGCAGATATGCGTCAACGGCGGGCCCTGTTACTTCTTTCATTTCAGCGGCTTTGATCCAGATGAGCAGGACCAGCTGTCGCGGCACCAGAACAGACATTGTCTGGGCAACCTGCCTGTGGTCAAGCTGCTATGCGACTATTACCGTGCACGACTCGCGTCGTTCAACGATCGCCTGGCGGCGCAGTGGCCCTATTCCTACGCCCGTTTCGACAATGGCGCGGCCATACCGAATTTTGTGCGCAGGCTGTATCTGCAGCGTGGCTTCTGCCCGGCAACCCATGACAATCCGTTTGCAACGGCAGTCGACAACAGTTACTTCGCGTGGTTGACACAGATGAGCGGTGGTTCCTTGTCCCCTTTACTGCTCTCGCTTCACGCCGGCCGGCTGGACCTGCAGATTCAGTTTCCTCAACCGGCTGGCAGAGACCGTCAGGCTTTATTGCAGTGGTTTGTCGAGCATGGCAAGAGAGAATACGATCTCGACGAGGCTCTGCTCGGCGATGCGCGGCGAAGACTCATTGCCCCACGCCAGGCCGCGTGAGCAGCCCGGTGGTTTGACGGGCCAAGGGGATCGATGATGAGCAGGCTCAAGAACGCAATCCGCCAGTTCCTGGGAATTCCTCCGCAAGGCTATCAGGAGAATTGCTTTTTCCCGGCGGGCTGGGGCCAGCGCGAACGTGGCTACTTCAATCGCGAAGCCAAAGCGTATCTCTTTCGGGCCATCATGACCTTCTTCAGCACCAATTCAGTGCCCGGCGACTACTTCGAGTTTGGCTGCTGCGGTGCGTACACGATGCGTATGGCCTGGGACTATACGAAGCTGTTGCTGCCCGAGATGCGCTATTTCGGGTTCGACAGTTTTGCAGGATTCCCTGAAGTCGAGGGCATCGATCTCGGTCACTGGAAGAAGGGCGACCTTGCCATGTCGGAGGATGATTTCCGGCAGGCGTGCGTACTGCACGGCATGCCCGAGGGCAAGCTGGCGACAGTGAAGGGATTCTTTGCCGACACCTTGACGGCGCCTCATACCAAACAGCAGCTCGCTGGGCGAAGGGCGGCCATCATCTTTGTGGACGTGGATGTTTACTCGGCAGCCCGCGCGGTTCTCGAGTTCATTCCGCCTTACTTGCAGCGCGGCACCATCATCGTCTTCGATGATTGGAATTGTTTCTACGCCGATGACAGCCTTGGCGAGCGAAGAGCCTGGCGTGAGTTCACGATGGCCCACCCGGAGATCACCTGGACTCCGTATGTGAGCACCCACATGGCTCAATCGTTCATTTGTCAGACACCGAGCATTTCGTGAGCGTTGCACGCACGATCGATTCGGTGTCAGAGTCTGGCGCATCGATAGCCGGCCATACAGCAGGTAATGTTCGCTGGCCCCGATGACGAAGAATCCTGCCGCAGCCAGGACGGGCTGCACATCTGCTGTCGAGCTTCGAGTGGCAACGACCGTGCTCAGGTGCCCACCGGATTGTTGCAGCAGCCGGGCCAGGGCTGTGGCGGCATGGTTGCCTTCGAGATTGCTCCTGGCCTCGAGACGCAGACATGCAGACGTCTCATGGCCGCATTGTTTCATCCATAGCCGCACGGCTCGATCACGGACACAGAACTGCGGGTGCCGCCCGCTCAGCATCGGCAGGACTTCGGCGATTTCACGCGGAGCGAGCATCGGCCCGGGCGGCGCGAACGCGAGCAACTTCTCTGCCTGATCTCGTGCCGATCCATTGATCTTGTACCACGACTGCAAGAAGCCGGTATGGTTGCAGAAAATCGAGGTGGGCCAGCGGCAGAGATGCAGCGTGGTGCCAAGCGTCGCGATCAGCAGTATGGCAATGACCAGCCTGGATAAGCTTGCCCGGCTGGCCCTGTCAAAGGCAATGGCCGCCGTCAAGCCGAGCGTCAAGGGGAATGGTGCCAGAT
>JBFWSD010000666.1:0-4713 GCA_050248575.1 Gemmataceae bacterium | reverse complement strand
ATGTGAATGAAGAAACCCCACTTCTTCCACTCGGCATTCATGACTTGCGTGCATGAGCCAAAGAGCAAGTCATCGGCATGCCAGCTGTCATCGGTCACCTTGTCGCCTTATCAGTTGTCCTCCTGTCATCGAAATAGGTTTCTCCGAACTCGGCAGTTTGCCTTACTGCGACACTCAACGGCGCTGCTGCGTCATCTCGCCAGAATCGCCACGTCGGTTAAACCCGGCCGGCGCGCGGAACCGATCAGACAACCATAGAGAATCAGCAAGTTCCCGCGTCCCCGCAGGGATGCACTAGATACGGAGGCCGGGTCATGGGCACGGTAGTGCGTGGTTTGGTGAGCGTGGCAATCCTGGCCGGCATGTCCGGTCTGGCTCTGGGCAGCGACGTCCCGTGGCGGTCTCATTATGCCACCGCCAAGAAAGAAGCGCGGGCGCGCAAGATGCCCATGCTGATCGTGATCAGCTGTCCGGGCTGCGGCTGGTGCGACAAGCTGCACAGCAGCACGTTCACCGATCCGCACGTCGCCCAGACCCTGAAGAGCAGCTACGTGCCCGTTTCGGTCGTGTCGCGCAATGACCCCTGGCTCATGCAGGCCTTGAGCATCCAGGCCTACCCCACGCTGATCCTGGCCACCGCGGATGGCGATATCCTCTTTCGCCACGAGGGCTACCTCAACGCCAACCAGATGCAGCAACAGCTCGAGCAGGTGGCGTTGATCTCGAAGGCACAGCCGATGATCGCGCAAGTGCCGACCACCGCCCCGATCCAGACCTCCATGCAGCCCGTGCAGCCGGTGAACTACGTGGTCGAAGAAGTGGCCGAACCGGTTGTCCAGGTGGGTGCTCCCAGCATGAGCAGTTCGCCTTACCAGGTTGTCATGCCGGTCAGCCAGAAGATCGAGCAGGCGCGCTACGAGATGATCAAGTCGGCAGTGCCGGCCGCTCCGCAAGTGGTGCCGATGCACTACGAGGCCCCCGTGCAGCAGCCCGTGCGTCACCACGCCCCGATGCAACAGCAGGTCATGACGGCGCCCGTGTCCGCTCCAATGCCCACCGCACAGCAGCCGATCGTCGAGTCGACGTCGATGCGTGAGCTGAACCCGATCGGGCCGCGTTATTACGGCTATCCGCCCCCCTCGCGTTCCCCGTACGCGAAGTGAGTTTCCGAAGCATGAACCCCTGCCCGGAAAAAAGAACACCCACGCTGCCCGCGTGGGTGTTCTTTTTTGGTCGGCAGTCGTTAATGATTCTGCAGACTAGGGCGCTCTGATGTCCGCTCCGCCGCCGACGGACTAATCTTCCATCTGTGCCATCACCTTCTCGTCGACGTTGAGTGTCGAGTAGACGTGCTGCACGTCGTCGTGATCGTCGAGGTTCTCCATGAGGCGGAGGATCTTGCGGACATCTTCCGGGTCGGAAACGTCGACCGGAGCCTTGGCCAGCTGGGTGATCTCGGCAACAGTGGGTGTGAGATTGTTCTTGGCGAGAGCGTCTTGCAGCTGATTGAACGCCGTGGGATCGCAGGTAATCTCAAAAGAGTCGCCGTAGTTTTTCAGGTCGTCAGCGCCGGCGTCGAGGGCGATGGCCATGAGGGCGTCTTCTTCGATGCCCTTGGCGTCGACGGCAAAGAGCCCCTTGCGTTCGAACATGTAGGCGGCGCAGCCCGCGCTGCCCATCTTGCCGCCGCCCTTCTCAAAGATCTTGTTGAGCTCGCTGATGGTGCGGTTGCGGTTGTCGGTGAGCGTCTCGACGATGACGGCGACCCCCCCCTGGGCATAGCCTTCATAGGTGATTTCTTCGAGTGTGGCGCCGTCGAGGTCGCCGGTGCCGCGCTTGATGGCGCGTTCGATGTTGTCTTTGGGCATGGAGACGGCGCGGGCCTTGTCGATGGCGTAGCGGAGCTTGAGGTTCATTTCGGGGTCGCCGCCGCCATTGCGGGCCGCAATGATGATGGCGCGGCTCAGCTTGCTGAACATCTTGCCGCGCTTGGCGTCGATGGCCCCCTTCTTGTGCTTGATGGTTGCCCAGTGCGAATGCCCGGACATGGCATCTCCTTCGCTTGATCTCGGGTCCCGGATGGTATCTTCACGGTATTATAACATCCGCTGCCCACGCAAACGAGAGCGGCCAAGCAGGAATCCTGTCCGCTCAGGCCGGGCAACACTCCGCACGATACTGATAGAGCAACTCCCGGATGTGCTGCACCGATCCGGCCTCGTCTGCGCCGCGCCAGCGATGCCAGTTCAAGTCGCTTGGCATCAGCTTTGGGCTGGCCGGCCAGGCCCGAAAGGGATCGTACCCCAGCAGCTGCTGTAACTTGTCGCTGCACATCGTCACGTTGCCAGCGCGTGGGGGCAGCGGCCCGGCCTCTCGGCGCGGGCAGCCCCGCAGCAGGTCGGCGTCGAAGCCGCCCACGCGATTGACGATCTGCCCGATCTGATAAAGCGTGAGGGGCCGCGGGCCGCCAACGTGGAACAGGCCTTGCTGGCCGCCCGCCAGGAAGATCTCACCTACGCGGCTCAAATCTTGCACGTAGGTACAAGATCGAATTTCGTCGAAATACAAGGTCGCCGGTCGGCCGTTTCGAAAGCGCGATTGAATCCAGTCGATGGCGCCCGCGTGGTGATTGAAGCTTGCCCCCATCGGCAACGAGATACGCAGGAGCGCCGCTTCGGGGACCAGATCGGTCAGCAGCTGTTCGGCCTCCGCCATCGTCTTCCCATAGACGGTTACCGGGTCAACGGGATCGGTTTCGGTGTAGCCCCCGGGCCGGTCGCCGGAAAAGACCAGGTCGGTGGATAGATGTACCAGGCGGGTGCCATGAGCGCGCACGTTGCTGCCGATGGCCTGCGCCGTAGCCACATTCACAAGCCGCGCCATGGCCGGTTCGAGCTCGCACGACTTGAGGGCACAGTTCCCCGCACAGTTCAGCACCGAGCGGAAGCCGTAGTGGTCGAAGAGCTCACGCAGCCCGCGCGTATTCTCAGCGTCGAGGGGCACGATACCCTGGCCGCGCAGGCGGGCGGTTCGCACGGGCCGGATGCCGATCACCTGGCCCGGATAGCGGCGTTGAAAGTAGTGGAGGGCATTGAAGCCGGCGACGCCCGTGATGCCCGTGACAAGCAAGGGCAACGGCAGCGACGCGTCGCGAACAGCCGTGGCAACCATGCCTGGATTCTACCGGCCCGGGAAGCTGATGGCCCTACTTCAGCAGCTTCAACTTGCGTTGAAGCTCGCGGTACTGGTCGTCGCGGCGGCGGCGGCGTTCATTTTCGTAGAGCTCGTTTGCCTTGAGGAAGGCCGTTCGGGCCTGGTCCTTCTGGCCAAGACGCAGGTAGACATCGCCGAGGTGGTCCCACAGCACGGGATCGTCACCGGAGGGCAGCTTCACGGCCCGTTCCAGTTCCTTGCGGGCCTCGTCGACCTGTCCCTTGCGGAACAGGACCCAGCCCAGGCTGTCGATATAGGAAGCGCGGTCCTGGTCTCCGTCGACGTCAACCTTGACCTTGTTCTTGTCGGCCTTTTCGCTGCGCTGGGCACGGTCGAGCTCGAGGGCTTTGCGGATGAGTTTCTCGGCCTCGTCGAGATTCTTGTTCTGGTCGGCCATGATGTAGCCGAGATCGTTGTTGGCGACATCGTCGGAAGGATCGGTCTCGAGGATGGCGCGGAGCTGTTCTTCGGCTTCCTTGAATTTCTTGGCGGCGGTGTAAATGCCCGAGAGGGTGTAGCGAACATCGCGAAGATCTTCGGGCTTGGTGGCCCGCTCGAGGAGTTCGCGACATTCCTTGGCGGCCTCGTCGTGCTTGCCCGCCATGGACAGGACCGTGGTGCGGGTGCGGCGGAAATAGAGCTGATGTTCCGGGCCGGCGGCCTTGATGGCCTCGTCCAGCTCGCCGAGCGCGCCGTCAAACTTGCCCTGCTGGGCCAGCGCGCGGAACAGATAGTCGTGCAAGAGCAGGCGGTGGACCGCCTCGCATTCTTTCAGCCCCTTGCGGGACCAGACGATCACGTCGTCGTACTTCTTCAGCTTGAACTGGACCTCGAGCAGCCCGCTGTAGACCTGGTGTTCGAACTCGTTGCGCTCGCGCTGATCGAGTGCCTGGAGGAGCTTCATGCAGTGGAGATAGAGCCGCTCGGCGGCATCGAGTTGCTTGGCGTGCCCGGCGAGGGCTGCCAGGAACTGCCAGGTTTCGCGGGTGCGCTCGCGGCGGCCGATCTCTTTCTGGGCGACCAGCAGCACCGCCTTGACGAGTTCCGGGTGATCGCGAAGGACGCCGAGCATGGTGCGGGCACGCAGGGCGGACGAGGCGTCGGCGGGAGTCTTGTCGTTGCCGCGTGCCTTGGCCAGGCTTCCATCGAGCATCTCGACGGCCTTGTCCATCTTGTTTTCTGCCTGGAACAGGCTGAACAGCCCGAGATAAGCCTCCGGGCTCGGGCTCTCGCTGACCACGCCGAGGAAGCGCTTCTCAGCCTCTGCGAATTCCTTCTCCTTGGCGAAGCGGCCCGCGACGAGAAGCTGCAACGCGAGGTTGTGCACGTCACGCTCGGCATAGCTCTTGAGCATGGGCAGCACTTCGTTCTTGCGGCCCAGCTGTTCCAGGACTTCGATCTTGAGCTCGTAAGCGTCCACCGCCTGGGGCTGTGACTTCAGATAGGAATCGAGGTGCCGGAGAGCCTCGTTCGACTTCTTCTGGGCCAGGCGTACGCGGG
>JBFWSD010000665.1:0-4714 GCA_050248575.1 Gemmataceae bacterium | reverse complement strand
GCCCGCGGTGCAGAAGGTGCGCGAGGCGGCCAATCGCACCCGCTGTACCAATAATCTGAAGCAGATCGGCCTGGCCACCCACAACGCACATGACACCTATCGCGTGCTGCCCCCGCTCTGCGCGGGCAATGCTAGCTACACGGGCCACAGTACGCCCCCTTCCTACGTGGCCATCGACGGCCCTTTCAAGGGGCTCAACTACACGGTCTTCGCCTGGCTCCTCCCCTTCGTCGAACAGGACAACATCTTCAAGCAGATGTCTCCCATGCAATACGCGGGCGGGCAGTATGCCAAGATCATCAGGATCTACCAGTGCCCTTCCGACCCGTCGATTGACCGGGGCGGCATGAATCGTACTGCCCTTGGCGGCGCCAAGAACTGGGCTGCTTCCGGCTACGGCGCCAACTACTATGTCTTTGGCAATCCGGATGCAACCACTGCCGATCTCCGCGTTCAAGGTGCCAACGCCATTCCCACCAACTTCCCGGACGGCACCTCGAACACCGTCTTTTATAGCGAAAAGTTCGGCACCTGCGGGACGAGCGGCGACATCGACAACCTCTACGGCAGCCTGTGGGCCGATGCCAACTCCGTGTGGCGGCCCGCCATCTGCATCAACAGCTCCTCCAAGTCCGCTTCCACGGCGGGCTACCCGCCCTGCTGGAAGTTCCAGGTCCAGCCCGACTGGCTCAACACCTGCGATAGCGCCCGCGCCCAGAGCAATCATCCGGGCGGCATCCACATTGCCCTGGGCGACGGCTCGGTCCGCTTCGTGAGTCAGACGATCGCCGATGCCACCTGGGCGGCCCTCTGCGACCCGCGCGACGGCGCCGTCATCTCTCAAGACTATTGACCATGAGGCTAGTTCCCATGCGGCCCGCTTTGTTGCTCGTCTCGGCACTGCTCCTGCTGCTGCCCGCCTGCGCCAGGAAAGAGCCGCCCCCGCAGACCCATACCGCCAAAGGCAAGGTGTTACTGAGCGACGGCAAACCGCTGGCGCGGGCCACCGTCCGCTTCCATTCGATCACCGATCCCAACCTCATCGTCACGGGCATCACCGGCGCGGACGGCACCTTCATCTTGGAGACCGTGCACGCCAAGGCGAAGGTCCCCGGCGCCGTCGAGGGGGAATACAGGGTCAGCATCCTGCCGCCGATGCAGGACCAGGAAACGGCGACCGGCCCCATGCTCGAGCCGGTCGATCTCCAGGAAACGGTCCGGGTCCACCCGGGCAACGATAACGACTTCACGCTCACCTATCCCGCCCCGGGCTGATCATGCTGATCGCCGTTCTCAGCGACACGCACGGGCGGCAAGCGGCGGTCGAAACCGCCCTGCGCTACGTGCGCTCGCGCGGCGCGCAACTGGTTCTCCATTGTGGCGACATTGACGACGCCGCCACGGTTCGCCTGTTTGCCGGCATCACCAGTCATTTTGTGCTGGGCAACTGCGACACCAAACGCGACGAGCTGCGCCGGGCCGTCGCCGCCATCGCCGGCACCTGCCACGAGCCCTTTGGCGACCTCGAGCTCGGCGGGCAGAAGATCGCTTTCCTGCACGGCCACGATCACCGCCTCCACAAGGACGTCGAGAACAGCGACTACTTCGATTACCTGTTCTACGGGCACAGCCACCGCGCCGAAGAGCATCGCACGGGCCGCACTCATGTCGTCAACCCTGGTGCCCTGCATCGTGCCAATCCCAAGACCTTCGTACTGCTCGACCTGGCCTCGGCAGCGCTGGAACAGGTCCACCTGGATCGGCTAAACGGTTAACCGTTGCATCGTGCAAACTCGACGGGCCTTGCTCGAAGCACCCGGTGTGAAGTCGCCCCTCCCGACCGGGAAAACTGCGAAGCGGCCGGACGGTTCTCCAGGTTGTGAGGGTTCTCTGGGGCGCGTGTCTTGAAGCGCACAACCGATACTCGTCGTCTCCTTCGCGTTCGCCCCCTTCTCAGAACAATCCGCAAGATCGGTTCTGGCGGAACCGATATAGAGGCAAGGGGAAAATGGGAACGATCCGCTACGCGGCGCAGCCCGCGACCCGAAGAGTTTCCCCCTGCCGGCCGCACCGGCAATCGAGGACCCAGCGACTCGGCCGCAGGCCGACCTCCGGAAAGAGAGGATACCGATGATGCGACTCTCGCTACAGCGCTGGCTCGGGACGGCAAGCGTCCTGGGCTGCACGCTGATGTTGGGATGCAGCCACGCACCGAAGCAAAACATGCGTCCCTCGTATCGCCCGGTACAGGCCGTGGCGCGGACGCCCGTGTATACCGAGGGAACAGCTTATGTGACCTCGCTACCGCCCGTGCAGCAACAGCCCGCGCCGGTGGTGGTGGAGGAATCGGTGGCCGTGGAGGAAGTCCCCCCCGCACCGCAACCCGCCCCCGTCGTGGTCGAGGAGTGTGAACCGGTCGCCCGGCCGATCCCGGCGCCCACGCCTCCGGTCACCTCGGTGCCGCGCCGCGACTTCTCCGACATCACGGCCCGCCCTGGCTTCCGCCACAACGACGACTACACCGAGATCGTCGGCGAGATCCAGTACCTGCACACGCGCGAATGCTGGCGGCTCCGCTACGCCTCGGTGGACGAGGAAGACCGCTACGGCGGCAGCTTCACCCTGGTCGAGACGGGCAGCATGTCCCGCTTCAAGAGCGGCCAGATGGTGCGCGTGATCGGCATACTGGTCGACTCCGAATCGCGTGAGCCCTGCCCGGCCTACCGCGTGCGTTCGATCAAGGCTCTCGACCCCCACTGAGACCGTGTGAAAGAACAGAGATGAGCAGACCCCGGGCCAGCAATGGCCCGGGGTTTTTTGTTGCGCGCACCACACACGGCCTGGTTCCAAAAGCCCCCCCGCCAGACACGGCCTGCTTTCAAAAGCGCCCGCGGATGAACGCGGACTGCGTGCGCGGATCTTCGCGGATCTGTCGCGACAGAAAAACGAGTCTACCGGCGCTGCACGAATCTGCGCGCATCCGCGCACGCAGTCCGCGTCCATCCGCGGGCGAATTTGCAAACCATCCGCGGGCGAATCTGGCACACCGCAACTGTCAAGGCGGGCAAAGCAGGAAAACAGCACAAGAGATTCTCAAGACTCCGAAAATTCGGCACCCTGCGGCCTTCTGGTAAAGCTGTTAAAGGAACACCAGCCGCGATGCCGACACTAGAAGGCAGAGGTGAGCCAACTCAGGTCCTTCTGGGTGGGGGTCTGAACTGGCCGCTTCGGAGAAGACGGAGAGGAGACGGAATCAAGGGCTGTCAGGCTTGCCGTGGTTGGTAGCCCTCGGCCGCTCAGGCCGCAGCCCGAAGTTGAAGTCTATCCATACGGAGGATAACTCGTGAATGCTGCGTTTTTGCTCGTAACCACGGCCTGGCTGGCAGGTGCCGACCCGGCGCCCGCGGCCGCGCCGGCTACCAGCGCCTGCTGCGGCGCCGGTGGTTGTGGCGCTTGTTGTGAATACACCTGTTGCGAAGAACGGCGTGGCTTCCTGCAGCGCCTGTGCGATCGTTTCAAGAAGGACGATTGCTGCGACGACTGCTGCAATAGCTGCTGCCAGACCACCTGCTGCCAGCCGGTGTGCAAGCCCGTGTGCTGCCCGAAGCCGGTCTGCTGCAAGCCGGTGTGCTGCCCGAAGCCGGTGTGCTGCCCGAAGCCCGTGTGCTGCAAGCCGGTCTGCTGCCCGAAGCCGGTGTGCTGCCCGAAGCCCGTGTGCTGCAAGCCGGTCTGCTGCCAGCCGACCTGCTGCCAGACGAGCTGCTGCGACAGCTGCTGTGACGACGGCTGCGGCCGCCGCCGCCTCATCGATCGCCTCCGCGATTGGTGCAAGAAGAAGGACGACTGCTGCTGCGATAGCTGCTGCCAGCCGACCTGCTGCGAAGTCAAGTGCTGTGCGCCGAAGACCTGCTGCGCCCCGGCCACCTGCTGCGGCTCCTGCGGCTCCTGCTGCGATAGCTGCTGCGACGACGGCTGCGGCCGCAAGGGCTTCTTCGCCCGCCTCCGCGAGCGCCTGAAGGCTCGCAAGAGCTGCTGCGACGACTGCTGCACGGATTGCTGCACGAGCGGCTGCTGCGGCGGCACTGCCCCCGAGTCCATCCCCGCCCCCAAGGAACCCGCCAAGAAGATGCCTCAACCCATGAAGCAGGTTCAGGCCATCGACCCGGTCGAAGTTCCCAAGACCACCATCAGCGTCGAAACGGGGACCCACAGCCCTTTTGAACTTAGCCGTCGGTATGAAGCGCGTGTTGCCCACGCAACGGATTACAGCTGGTTGACAGGACAGCTGTTCTACGTGCATGCCGACGGTGGGTTCTGGATCCTGCGTTACGCACCGTTGTCTCAAGAAGACATCCACGGTGGATCCGTAGTCCTGGCCCGCGATCTCCGCATGGACGACTACACCGAGGGCGACCTCGTCACCGTCCACGGCGCGATCATCAACTCGCGTAGCTCGATGTTCCTGGGCGGCCCGCTGTATCAAGCCCGGACCATCGCTCTCGTCGAGCGCGGTGCCCACTGATACCGCTCCGGTAGCCCGACCGGAACAGAGCGGCCCCGCGGTTCTCACGAACCGCGGGGCCGTTCGCTTTTTCCTGACATACCTGACACGTACACAACCGCTCTTCCGCGCATCATCATGGTAAATGGCACCATTGTGCACTGGCCGCGGCGCCGTGCACGGGTCGCTTGCACACTCAGAAAGCGCAAACGA
>JBFWSD010000664.1:0-4734 GCA_050248575.1 Gemmataceae bacterium | reverse complement strand
GCTTTCTGAGCTTGCTTTTCTTCCTGTGCTCATTGTACGCACCGGGTTACCTGGCGCTGCGCCCAGAACGTTCCAACCGAGTGTTTTGCGCCAACTTGCTGGCGACGCAAGCGATGATGACGCTGGTGACTCTGTCGCACCATCTCGGCCTCATGTGGGTGGCCATGGAAGCGACTACGCTGGTGAGCTCGCCGTCCATCTACTTCAATCACAATGCGCGCTCGCTGGAGGCCACTTGGAAATACCTCCTCATCGGCTCGGTGGGCATCGCCATGGCCTTGCTGGGGTCGTTTTTTCTCGCGTATTCCTCACTCAAGTCGGGGCTGGAATCGACGATGCTATTCGACCATTTGGTGGCCGTGGCCCCCAACCTGTCGCAGCCCTGGCTGCACGCGGCCTTCGTGCTGCTGTTCGTCGGTTACGGCACCAAGATGGGGCTGGCCCCGATGCACACGTGGAAGCCGGACGCCTATGGCGAAGCGCCCAGCCTAGTAGGAACCTTGCTGGCGGGCGGTGTCACCAGTTGCGCATTCCTGGCGATTTTGCGCATCTACCAGATATGCCGCGCTGGCGCCGATGCCGAGTTTGCTCGGGAGATCATGATGTTCATCGGTCTGCTCTCCATGGCCATCGCCGCCGTCTTCATGGCGCGGCAGCGAGATTTCAAGCGCATGCTGGCCTATTCCAGCGTAGAGCACATGGGCATCCTGGTCCTAGGCGTCGGTATCGGCGGGGCGGCAGTCTACGGTGCCTTGCTGCACTTGGTCAATAACGGCCTGACCAAGGGCGTGCTGTTCCTGTCCGCCGGCAACATTCACCGCGCCTATGGCAGCAAGCTCACCGACGACGTGCGCGGCGCCATCCAGCGCGTGCCCTGTTCGGGCACCTTGTTTCTGGCCGGGTTCCTGGCCATCACTGGTTCGCCGCCGTTTGGACCGTTCGTGAGCGAGTTCACCATCATCAATGCCGCGGTGGACACCGGCCAGTTCGTGGCCGGCGCCTTGTTCTTGCTGTTTCTGGGCGTGGTCTTCATCGGCATGGGCACCACGGTGCTGACGGTCGTGCAGGGCGAGCCGTTGCCGCACACTGCCGAGAACGGCTACCACGACAGCTGGGCGACGGTCGTGCCGATCATGCTCTTTATGGCGCTAGTCCTGTTGTTGGGAGTGTACGTGCCTGGGCCGCTCGATTCCTTGTTGCGCGAGGCGGCCTCCCTTTTGGAGCCGCCGCGATGACCGACAACCGCCTCGCCACGCTTCATAACGGCCAGGCCATTCCGCGCAAGACCGTGCCGCTGTTGCCTCTTGCGGACTTTCGTGCGGCGACCATCGACGCCGTCGCCAGCGGACAGCGGGTTGTCAGCTTCTTCGGCGATATGGCACCTTCGGGCGACAAGGTTGACCTATACGTGCTGCTTGCCGACAGTCGCGAGGCGACACTGCACATTGGCGCCGCCAGGCTGGAGGGCGATTCGTTTGCATCACTGACGCCTGAATGCCCTCAAGCACACCTTTTCGAGCGCGAGATCGCCGAGCAGTACGGCGTTAGTCCGCAAGGACACCCGTGGTTCAAGCCGGTGCGATTTCATTCCTGCTATCGCCAGGGGCAAGACGCCTGGAGGCGGCCGCCCGGCCAGAAGCCAGTCATCGGCGTCATGGAATACTATCGGGTGGAGGGAGAGGAGATTCACGAGGTCGCTGTCGGCCCGGTGCACGCCGGCATCATCGAGCCGGGCCATTTTCGTTTCCAGTGTCACGGCGAACAGGTCTTCCACTTGGAAATCTCGCTCGGCTACCAGCATCGCGGCATCGAGCGGGCCATCGTGGATGGCCCCAACAAGCGCACACTGCACATGATGGAAGCAACCGCCGGGGACACCTCGATCGGCCACACCCTGGCCTATTGCCAGGTGCTGGAAGCGCTGACGAGCTGCCGTGTGCCCATTCGCGCCAAGGTCGTGCGCGGCATCGCCCTCGAGCTGGAACGCCTGGCCAATCACGCCGGCGACCTGGGCGCCTTGGCGGGCGACGTCGGCTTCCTGCCGACCATGTCCTATTGCGGCCGTATCCGCGGCGATTTCCTGAACCTGTCGGCGCTTTTTTGCGGCAGTCGCTTCGGCCGCTGCCTGGTTCGGCCGGGCGGCGTGGGTTTTGATCTGGACGGAGCACGTGTGAAACTGTGCCTGGAGCGCTTGCAGGCTGCTTACGACGATGTCGCCAATGCTGCTAATCTCCTCTTCGATGCCGCCTCCGTGCAAGCTCGCTTCGAAGGAACCGGTATCGTGACGAAACAAATGGCGCGCGAGCTGGGGCTGGTTGGCCCGGTCGCACGTGCGTGCGGCCTTGAAATGGATGTCCGTCACGACTTCCCAACGGGCATCTTTCGTTTCGCCCAGGTACCGGTATCGACGTGTACGACGGGGGACGTGTTTGCCCGCGCCTATGTGCGCTGGCTGGAGATCCAGCGTTCGATAGCTTTCATTCGCGGCCAGTTGCAGGCGCTGCCCGAAAGCCCGATTCGCACGCAGGTACAACCACTACGGCCCGACCACTTGGCTGTTGCTCTGGTCGAGGGCTGGCGCGGCGAAATCTGTCACGTTGCTCTGACCGATGCGCAGGGCAAGTTCGGTCGCTACAAGATTGTCGATCCGTCCTTTCACAACTGGACAGGACTAGCGCTGGCGCTGCGCGACCAGCAAATCTCAGACTTCCCGCTGTGCAACAAGAGCTTCAACTTGTCGTACTGCGGCCACGACCTATGAGGCGGACATGCTGCAAGTTGCCTTGGCACGCTGGAAACAGGGACATCGCACGATCGCCTATCCAAAGGCGCAGCCGACGCTGCCGGACCGCTTGCGCGGACTGCCGCTGGTCGATGCCGCGAAATGCCCCGATGGCTGCAGGAGTTGCGCCGAGGCATGCCCGACCGATGCGATCAGTGTCTCCAAGCAAGGGTTCCAGCTGGACCTCGGACGCTGCCTGTTCTGCACCGACTGTGTTGAGGCCTGCCCTGAGGGGGCCATCCAGTTCAGCCAAGAATACCGGCAGGCTGCCCGGCGGCGCGAGGACCTCATTCATGACGGTCGTAACCACAAGCTCGCCGCGCCGCTCAACAGCAAGTTGCGACGGCTGTTCGGCCGCTCGCTCAAGCTCCGCCAAGTCAGTGCGGGCGGGTCAGGCGCCTGCGAGGCGGACCTAAACGTCCTGGGCACCGTGGTGTTCGATCTGGGTCGCTTCGGCATTCAGTTCGTTGCCTCCCCGCGCCACGCAGATGGCATTGTCATCACTGGACCTGTCAGCGAGAACATGCGTTCGGCCTTGCTGGACACCTACGCGGCCGTGCCTGCACCGAAGATCGTCATTGCGGTCGGCACCGAGGCCATTAGTGGCGGTGTCTTTCGAGATCATCCCGAGGTTCATAATGGTTGCGATTCACTCCTGCCGGTCGATCTTTACATTCCCGGTTGGCCGCCGCACCCAATGACGATTTTGGACGGTCTACTGCGTCTGCTCGGTCGCCTCGAAGAGGATCGAGTCTCGTAACACGATGTACTGATTGTTTGGTTGGTGTGGTACCGATCCCCTCGAATTAACAAGGAGGGGGGGCGTGGCAAGTCCGCAGGCGGCGCCCGCACCCTGCTCGGGGACTCGTCGATCAACGCCATCAGCGCGAGGTTCTCCGCCGTCTCCGACGCCGGCTCGTAGTAGTAGCTCGATCGACTCAGGCCCAGCAGCTCGCATTGCCGGCTCACGCTGAACACGGTGTCGTCGGGATCGATCCAGGCCCGCTTGTGCTCAATCGAAGCTGGCAGCTTTTTTTTTGATCCATTCCAGCTCCATCTTCAACCGCCCGATCTTCTCGTAGAGCTGAGCATGCAAGGCCTCGTGCTCCGCGCTCGAGGTCTTGGCGCCCTGCTGGAACACCCCCTCGGCATTGCTGACCAGCTGCTTCTTCCAGGTGTGGATCAGCGTCGGATGCACGCCATGCAGCCCTGCCAGCTCGCTCACAGTCTTGTCGCCACGCAACGCTGCCAGCGCCACCTGGGCCTTGAACGCTGCCGTATGGGACTTCCGTTTCCGACCCCGACCCCCTTCCTGGACAGTCGATAGTAGCTTATTCGACTGTCCAGTTTTTGGGGTCCACTTCACTCTCTCTATGCGTCATCGCGCCTTGCCGGTGCTACTCAAGCTGCTCGATGAAGCCGCTTGAATTCTTGCGCGGCTTCGCCAAAACCCACGAGGAAAGACACTATTGAAGCCTAATATTCAACTTCGCGGCACGAATGGCCGCCTGAACAAGTAGTCCGATGCTGCCGATTTGCATCATCGTGAAGTCGCTCTGCTGCAAGCTGCGAATGGCACGCGCGGCATTTGCACCGGCATCGGCTGGCCCCGGTTGCCCCTGAACGATTCCCACGAGCTCAAGCTCCTTCCACACCAATTCCCAACCATCATCGGGCGACAAATCTTGGGTGTCATCAGTTTGATCAGACATCAATACTACTCTGGGCGAAAAGAGAGGGAACGCCACCAGGTTAGGAACTGATGACGTTCCCTAGGCCTAGGGGGGTGCGATAAGAATAGACGCGCTTGTGGTTCGCAACAGGCATTGCCGAAAATTGATCAATCGCGCCTGATCGACGACAACTATCCCTCCGCTTGAGCGTCAATTGAGATTCCCGCAGGTCCATTCCACGGGAGTGGGGGCTTGCGGAGCGGAGTGCCCGGCCGCCTT
>JBFWSD010000663.1:0-4737 GCA_050248575.1 Gemmataceae bacterium | reverse complement strand
CAGCTCTTCTTGCGTTTTCGCTTTCTTCCACTCCGAACGCGGCTTGAGGGCCATGAAGATGTCGGACAGTTCCACCCCCATCGGGTCGGTCGCCACCTCCGCGGTGCCGATCCGGCTCCAGACGTGCTTGATCTCGTCTGGGAAGTTCGCGCGGATGATCTTCTCCATCTGCGTGTTGTAGCGTAGCGATTCCTCCAGGCTGGTGCCGGGCTGCCGGACCACGCCGATCACGATGGCCCCTTCCGACAGCTTGGGCACGAACTCCGAGCCCAGGTTCGGAGCAATCAACACAAACGCCGTGAACAGCACCACCGCCGTGAAGCTCAGCACCACACCCTTGTATTCCATGCACAGCTTGAGGATCGGGTTGTGGATGCGATGCGCCACCCGCATCAGCCAGGGCTCGCGCTCCTCCACCTTGCGCGGCAAGAAGATGCTGGCCAGCACCGGCATCAAGGTCAGCGACAGGATCATCGAACCGGCCAGGGCGAAGATGACCGTCAGCGCCATGGGTCGGAACAGCTTGCCCTCCACGCCTTCCAGGGTGAGGATCGGCAAGTAGACGATCATGATGATCAGCTCGCCGAACATGGTCGGCTTGCGCACTTCCACGGCCGCCTCGCGGATGATCTCGCGCTTGCTCTTCGTGCCGTCGCCATGGGCCAGGTGCCGCACGCAGTTCTCGACCATCACCACCGAGCTATCGACGATCATGCCGAAGTCGATGGCCCCCAGGCTGAGCAGGCTGGCCGCGATGCCGAAACGCAACATCCCCGAGAAGGCAAACAGCATCGACAGCGGGATCGCCAGGGCCACGATGAACGCGGCCCGCAGGTTGCCCAGAAAGGCAAAGAGGACCGCCACCACCAGCAGGCCGCCTTCGAACAGGTTCTTGCGCACCGTGTCGATGACGTGCCCGACCAGTTCGGTGCGATCGTAAACGGCTTCCACCTTCACGTCCGCGGGCAGGTTCGGCTTGATCTCTTCCAGGGCGTTCTTCAGGTTCCAGGTGACCTCGTTGGAATTCTCGCCCATGAGCATGAAGCCGAGGCCCAGGACGGCCTCGCCGTTGCCTTCGGCAGTGACGGCCCCCTGGCGAATCTCATGGCCCACCTCGACGTCGGCGACGTCCTTGACGCGCACGGGCACGCCGTCGTGGGCCTTGATGACGATGTTGCCGATCTCCTTGACGTTGCTGGTGCGGCCGACGCCATGCACCAGCAGCATCTGCCCGGACTGGGTGATGTTGCCGCCGCCGACGTTGCGGTTGTTCTTCAGCACCGCGTTGACAACCTCGTCAAACGTCAGGTCATGCTTGATGAGCTTGGCGGGGTCGATGCGGACCTGGAACTGTTTCTTGTAGCCCCCCCAGGTGTTGACCTCGGCCACGCCCTTCACGGTGCGTAACTTGGGCCGGATCACCCAGTCGTGCAGGGTACCGAGGTCGGTGAGATCGCGGCCCGACGACTGGCTGGTGACCACGTAGTGGAAGACTTCGCCCAGTCCCGTGGACACCGGGCCAAGGCTGGGCCTGGGAACGTAATCGGGAAAATCGATGGTGCCGAGCCGCTCGGTGATCATCTGCCGGGCCAGGTAGATGTCGGTCGCATCCGTGAAGGTGACCGTCACCTGCGACAGGCCGAACTTGGAGATGGAGCGGACGTTTTCCAGGCCGGCCAGCCCGCTCAGGACTTGCTCGATGGGGAAGGTGATCTGTTGCTCGACTTCTTCCGGCCCGAGCGAGGGGGCATTGGTGTTGATCTGGACCTGCACCGGCGTGGTGTCGGGAAAGGCATCGATGGCCAGATAGCGCAGGGACAGCCCGCCCAGTGCTGCCCCGGCCAGGACGGCCAGGATGACCAGGATGCGATGTCGTAACGAAAAGTCGATGATGCCGTTTAGCATAATCTCGAATGCCGAATGCCGCCTACTTCGGCATTTTCTAGTGGTGGTGGCCGTGGCAGCAGCCCTCGCCAAGCTTGTTCTTGAGGAGCTGCGAGCGGAGCATCTCGCTGCCAGTGGTTGCCACCTTCTCGTCTGGCGCGAGCCCGGCGAGGATCTCGGTATAATAGCCGTTGCTGGCACCGACGCGCACCGAGCGCGGATAGTAGAGCTTGGGGGCGTCGCCCTTCTGCCAGTTCTTGTCCTGGACGAAAACGATGGCACACTTGCCGTCGGAGTGGACAGCCGAGCTGGGCACAACGATGGCGTCGGGATCTTCGCGCAGAATAATCTTGCCCGTGCCGAAGATGCCGTCACGGAGAGCGCCCGAGGCGTTGGCCAGCTCGGCGCGGACGGGCACGGTGCGCGTCTTCGGATCGATGCCCGTGCTGATCCAGCTGATCTTGCCCTCGACGGGCTGCCCGCCTTCGTCGGGCTGAAAACGGATGGGCTGCCCGAGCTTGACAAAGGCGGCGTCTTCGGGACGAACATGCAGCGTGAGCCACATCTCGCTGGTATCGGCCACCACGAAGAGCACGCGCTGGCTGTCGATGACTTCTCCGGACACCACATGCCGGTTGACCACGAGGCCATCCAGCGGGCTCTTGATGGGGAGCAGGTTGGCGGTGGTCTTGCCCGGATCGAGTTCAGCGATGGTCGCCTGATCGAGCCCCAGGAACTGGATGCGGCTGGCCAGCTTCTCGGCGGGCACGTCGAGCTTCACATCCTCGATGGGCAGGCCGAGGTTGACCAGCGTTTGCCGGGCGCCGAGCAGGCTGATCTCGGCTTCGTGGACGGCGGCTTCGGCCTCCTGGATCGTTCGAGCCGGCACGGAGCCCTTGGCCGATAGGATCCCCTCGTAAAGCTTTTCCTTCAATTCCTTGTGGGCGAGAGCATGAAGGAATTCGGCCTTGGCCTTGCCCACTTCGGCGGCGTCGACCAGGGCCAGCACCTCGCCCGTCTTGACCACGTCACCAATCCGCTTGTTGACGCGCCAGACCGTGCCGGGCACGCGCGCCGACAGATGCGCGATGCGGTTCTGATCGTAGGTGATCTCGCCGTTGGCGGTGAGGGCTTCGACCATCGTCGGCAGCTTGGATGCTGAACAGCGTTCCGCGGGGCGCACGTCAAGGTGGGCAGCGTTGGCGGCCTCGATCGACGCGAACTGCAAGCGGCGCGTGTGCAGCTTGCACGACTGGTCATTCTCATTGCGTGGCCGCAGCGCGAGGGCAGCCGCCACACGGTCGCGTTCCGCCTGGGTGAAACTGGGCATCTCCTCGAGTTGTGCGATCTCGGGATTGCACAGAGGACATGCATGCACACCATGCACCGCGCACCAGCCCGGCGCTGCCGGCGCCGGATACAGGCTCGGATCGCACTCGACGCAGATCGCCTCGGGCACGCCGTGCTCGTCGCACCACTCTTCCTTGCTGGTGTCGCCGGATCCCTGCAAAGAAGGCAGCTTCCAGCCCGTGTGGTGCCCGAAGGCAAACAGCCCGGCCAGCGTCAACATGACCAGTGCCGTGGGGATCGCCCGGCGCCAGGCCGGTCCATTGCTCTCAGGATGCTTGTGCTCGGGCCGTTCCACCAGCGCCGTGGCCTGTTCCTGCTTGAGGTCTTCACTCATGACCGTTCTCCCTCTGCCCGCGCCGTTGCCTCTGGGCCCATGGAGATAGACCCACAGCGCGAATCAGCGCGCAGTGCCATCGTTCGAAACGCATTGGGAAGGAGGTCAGCCCCTGGGAGGTGGGGTGGGCAGAGGCGGGACGTGCGGCACGTAAACCACGGCCACGTCGATGATGTCGTGCTCGAGGCAGACCGGCGAGATCACCAGCGGGGGCTGCGGCGGCGCACAGCACGCCATGCTCACGCTGCAGCTACATTGCCCCGCCGGGCAGAACGGGCACTCGTCCGGATGGTGATGCTCTTGCTCGCCATCCTCATTGGCCACCAGCTTGTGAGCCGTGCCCTCGGGCGGTTCCGGGTGGATGTGGAAGGCGCGCACAAACGGGGGCTGCCCGGCGATGAAGATCGCCAGGACGGCAAAAGCCAGGAATCGGTTGCCCGTTCGGCGCATGAGGTCTCCCACAACTCGCGGCATTGTACCCGCTACCCACCATACGGGTCAATTGCGTAGCTGGGTCGCATTCGCCCGGGAAATACGCAGGGCGAAGCAAGACGTTGTCTTGCTTCGCCCTGCGCTGCATCGCTAGCTGGCCTGGGCGGCATCACGAGGAGGCGCCAGCCGGCTCGGGCTCCTTTTTCGCTTCCTTCTTTTCAGCCGGGGCGTCCATACCGGGGAGCAGAATGTGGTTGATCTTGACCGCGAGGTAGGGCTGGCGATGCCCGGTCAGTCGGCGGTAGTTCTTGCGCCGCCGGAAATGTTGAATGTAAAGCTTGATGCTGGGATGCTCGACCACCTCGCCCAGAACACGGGCACCTTCGATGATCGGCTGGCCGATTTTCACGTCCTCTCCACCCGCGTAGAGCAAAACGCGATCAAACTCGACCCGGCTGCCGATCTCGGCTTCCCGGTAGTCGACCCGTACCACGTCCCCCTCGCTGACGCGATACTGGCGCGATCCGTCTTCGAACACTGCGTACATCGATCGTTCCTTGGCTAACGGTGGGAATGCTCAGTTGGTTTAGACTAGCAGGCCGCCACTCCCTTGGCCAGTGGACCTCGGCAAGTTACTCAAAATCTCTTTTGTGAAGACCGCGGCACCGGTAAACTGGACAGGATCGGCCCGCGTAGCAATGAGGGGATTCGCGCGGACGCTGTCGAACCAACTAACC
>JBFWSD010000662.1:0-4740 GCA_050248575.1 Gemmataceae bacterium | reverse complement strand
CTCTCGGACCTTTACAGGCCACGGGGAAATCGGTGCTGGTCGCGAACCTGTTCGATGCTTTCCTGGCTTGCCCGAGTTGGACGGGCACTGTTCCCGTCCAGGAGTGGCAGTACGAGCATTCAATGAAAGCGGTCCACCCATTCCTCTCGAAACTGCGATAATCCGATAGTCATGCTATTGTGCCCCGCGGCCGTGCCCGGCACGGGCGCCGGCAGGTTGAGACGGCGGCAAGCGGCCTCGACGGCCGCCACGTCCTGGACTCTTGTTTTGACGGTCACGAGATGAGACATGCAGTATCTCCTGCTGAATATTGCTGCAGGTGAGAGTGCCGCCGAGTATCTTCGGCCAGGATCCACACCTGCATCGGGAATGGGAGTGCCAAGCCATGAAGACCATCAAGGGGCCGGCGATCTTCCTGGCCCAGTTCGCCGGAGACCAGCCGCCCTACAACTCCTTGCCGAGCATGGCCGAGTGGGCGGCACGCCTGGGCTACGTCGGCATCCAGATCCCGGCCTGGGATCGAAGGCTCTTCGATCTCAATCGCGCCGCGGCGTCCGCGGAATACTGCGCCGAGATCAATGCGCTCGTCGGCAAGCACGGCCTGCAGATCTCCGAGCTGGCCACGCATCTGCAAGGACAGCTCGTCGCGGTGCATCCGGCGTACGACACTGCCTTCGACGCCTTTGCACCGAAGGAGCTGCATGGCCAGCCAGTGGAGAAGCAGGCCTGGGCGGTCGACCAGATCAAGAAGGCCGCCACCGCGTCCAGGCGCCTGGGCTGCAGCGCCATGGTGACCTTCTCCGGCGGACTGGCCTGGCCCTTCGTCTATCCGTGGCCGCAACGGCCCGCCGGGCTGATCGACACTGCCTTCCGCGAACTGGCCCGCCGCTGGCGACCGATCCTTGACCATTGCGACAGCGAAGGCATCGATTGCTGCTTCGAGATCCACCCAGGCGAGGACCTGCATGATGGCGTCACCTTCGAGCGTTTCCTCGACGCGGTGGGTCATCATCCGCGCTGCCGCATGCTCTATGACCCCAGCCACCTGATCATGCAAGGCATCGACTACCTGGCCTACCTCGATCACTATCACGAGTTCATCAAGATGTTTCACGTCAAGGACGCCGAGTTCAACCCGACGGGCAGGTCGGGCTTCTATGGCGGGTTCCAGTCGTGGCTCGAACGTCCGGCCCGCACGCGCAGCCTGGGGGACGGGCAGATTGATTTCGGCGGCATCTTCTCCAAGCTGGCCCAGTACAACTACAGCGGCTGGGCCGTCCTGGAATGGGAGTGCGTGCTGAAGCACCCCGACGACGGTGCCCGCGAAGGCGCCGAGTTCATTCGCAAGCACATCATCCGCGTCACCGACAAGACCTTCGACGATTTCGCGGGCGGCACGGCAGACCAGAAATCCCTGAATCAAATGCTGGGACTGCCAGAATGAGCACGGGTAGCTGGCCTCATTGGAGCTGACGAAGAGCCCGCGAACTTACGCGAGCCGGACGGGCCTGGGCTCTCAGCTGGCGTTCCAGGAGACAACGTCGTTGAAGACCTTCAACCTGCTCTCGACGGAGTTCAAGGCCAACCCGTTTCCATTGCTGGCCCAGATGAGGCACGCCGGTCCCGTCGTGTTGACGAAGTTCCCGATCATCGGCAAGGTCTGGCTGGTCACTACCTACGACGCTGTCTGCGCGATGCTCAAGGATCAGGAGTGCTTTGTGCGTGAGGGCCGCAACGCTGGGAAACGATGGTGGATGGATCTGGAGTGGTGGATGTCGAAACTCTTCCGCGCCCCGTCCCAGAACATGCTCTCCAAGGACGAGCCCGATCACCGCCGGCTTCGCAACCTCGTCGAGCAGGCTTTCGCACGCCGCAGCATCGAAGGCATGCGGAGCAGGATCGAGACCATCACCGATGAATTGCTTGACGAAGCGGCAGCCCGTGGCGACGCCGGCGGCGTCATCGATATTGCCGAGTTCGCCCAGCAATTGCCACTGGCGGTGATTTCCGAGCTGCTGGGGCTTCCGGATGAAGACCGTGCGAAGTTCACGCAATGGGCGGCCGGAACGACTTCCGTGAGCTCGTTGACGGGTCTGCTTCGACTGCTGCCCAACATGTTTCGAATCAACCGCTATTTCCGGGAGCAGTTGAACCTGTGCCGGCAGAAGCCGCGGGAAGGCTTGATCTCACTGCTGGTCCAGGCCGAGATCGCCGGCGATTGTCTGAACGAGGACGAGTTGACGGCGATGGTCTATCTGCTTCTCTTCGCCGGTCACGTCACGACTGTCGAATTGATCGCCAACGGTCTCTTCACGCTGCTCGAGCACCCGGACCAGAAGGCGGAACTGCTGCAGGACTGGACGAAGATCGAGTCAGCGGTGGAAGAGATGTTGCGTTATCGAGCGCCGGTTCCGTTCGCCAAACCACGGCTGACCAGCAAGGATCTGGTGTTTCACGGCCAGCCCCTGCGGCGCGGGCAGCGCGTGCTGGCGGTCCTGGCGTCCGCCAACACCGATCCTGCCCGGTTCGACGACCCTGAACGATTCGACATCAATCGCCATCCGAACCAGCATGTCTCATTTGGCGCGGGCATTCATGTGTGTCTTGGCTTGAAGCTGGCCCGCCTCGAAGCGCGAGTGGCGATCCAAAGGTTGTTGACACGTTATCCAAATCTGGATCTGGCCGTGCCGCACGACCAGGTGCCGTGGAGTCGGGGCGGCTTCCGGACTTTCAAGTCCCTGCCGGTAAGGCTGCAGGGCTAGCCCATCTGACAGAAACAGCTGTTTCGGGTACGGAGGAACACCTGTCGGAACGGGAGGATACCGATCCCTTGATCGACGGGCGGGGATGCGCTCTTTTGCACATTCTTCCGCTGGCAGCAGTACGCTACTTGGTGTGGCGGCCCCCAACGCAACGTCAAGTCACGTCGTTCCGCTGCGTGGTGGTCGAACGATGGTCGGTGTCGAGCATGGTGATGTTGTCCTCGGGGTTCGATCCCCGACCCGGCAATTCACGGGCTCGCATGTGGGCGTACAATCACCCTGAACATTGAACGTGCACTGAACTGAGGCTGTTGACGTTCTGCTCAGGGTCGCCGGCCATTTCCTGACGGGGTCGATTGAGGGGGGACCCAGCGGCTACCACCGGGATATCATGAAAGTCGTACTTGCCGAGAAACCGTCGGTCGCCCGCGAACTCGCCTCCTTCCTCGGGGCCGGGTCGCGTCACGACGGCTATTTCGAGGGCAACGGTCACCAGGTGACGTGGGCACTGGGCCACCTCGCCACGCTCCAGGAACCGGAGGACTACAACCCATCCCTCAAGCGCTGGTCCCTGGCCGCGCTGCCCTTCGTTCCGGACCGCTTCGCACTCAAGCTTCGCGAGGAGAAGGGCGCCCGCCAGCAGTTTGCGGTCATCGAGGCCCTCTTCCGTTCCGCCGACGAGCTGATCTGCGCGACGGACGCCGGGCGCGAGGGCGAGCTGATCTTCCGCTACATCCTCGAACTGACCCGGGTGGCCGGCAAGCCGGCCCGCCGGCTGTGGCTCAGCTCCCTGACCGTGACTGCCATTCGCGACGCCTTTCGCCGCCTGCGGCCGCTGGCCGACTACGACGCGCTGTACGCCGCGGCGCGCTGCCGCAGCCAGGCTGACTGGGTCATCGGTCTCAACGCTACTCGCTACTACACGGTCCGCCACCGGGATGCCGGCGGGCGCCTCTGGAGTGTGGGCCGCGTGCAGACGCCCGTCCTGGCCCTGATCGTGCGCCGCGACGACGAGATCCGTGGCTTCCGGCCCGAACCCTTCTGGGAGCTGCTGACCCTCTACCGTGCGGTGACGTTCAAGTTCGACGGGGAACGCTTCACGAAGGAGGAGGCCGCCCGGGAGCTGCTCGAGCGCGTGGAGGGCCACACCTTCAAGGTCCAGGACGTCGAAAAGAAAGAGGAGCGCGAGTTGCCGCCACAGCTCCACGACCTGACCGAGCTGCAGCGGGAGATGAACCGGCGGCACGGACTGTCCGCCGACGCCACCCTCAAGTCGGCGCAGGCCCTCTACGAGGCGAAGCTCATCACCTACCCGCGCACCGACTCGCGTTACCTCACCAGCGACCTGAAAGGGCAGATCCCCGCTCTTCTCGAAGAGCTCCGGCCTCTCAAGCCGGACGAGATCGGCCGGCTTGATCTGCGCCAGCTGCCCTTCACCGGCCGCATCGTCGACGACAGCAAGGTCGGCGACCACCACGCGATCATCCCGACCGGGAAGCGGCCGGGCGAGCTCGCGCCCGCCCAGCAGAAGGTCTTCGACGCTGTCGTCACCCGCCTCATCGCCGCCTTTTACCCCGCCTGCTTGAAGGAAGTGACGACCGTCGCAGGTGAGGCGAACGGAGTGCCGTTCCGTGCTCGCGGCGTGCGCGTCCTCGAACGCGGCTGGACCGTGCTCTATCCCGTCCGCGCGGACAGGAAAGGCGACGAGGCCCACGCCCTGGTAAGGAAGCACCAGGTCAGGGTGATAAGGTTCCGGGGCAGCCTCCCGCTCCAAACACACCTGTTACAAGGGGTACGGGGTCCACACCGCAAACTTCGAGACCTAACTCGATCTACGAGCAACTTACTCCTGACGGACGGTTGATGCGAAGGTCATACTACGATCAAAATGGGAGGTTGTTCAGTCGAGAAGATTACCTCCAGACACGGCCTCACAGAATCGAGATCGACGGGACACGTTACAACCTTCGTGACCATC
>JBFWSD010000661.1:0-4742 GCA_050248575.1 Gemmataceae bacterium | reverse complement strand
CCACCACCGCATCTTCATTGAGGTGGGATCGAAGCAGGTATTCCTTGTCTTCCTGGGGCACAGTGCTCGACAGCGTATAGGTGACCGTTCCCTTGGGAACACCGTCACGGGTCGTCCACAGCACCATGCGCACCAGCAAGTTGCGCTCGGTGTCGATCTCGAGCAGCGCGTCCGAGATGAGGCGATGGCTGCGGCCCGGCTTGAGTCGAGCCCGGATCAGGGTGGGCCGCGCAGCCGCGCCCCCCGGGAGCACCTGGATATCGAAGTCGGCCAGCACCTCGTCGAGCAAGCGCGGCACGTTCATCGAGCTGATGGCACAGATGAGGGCCACATCCGCCGGCACCTTGTCAGGATTGAAGCGGATCCCCTTGCGCGGGCCGGGCGAAACCCACAGCGTGCCATCCCTTTCCTGCCCCACGCTCAGTTGCATGTCGCCGATCGTGCACCTGGACCAGAAGCGGTCGCCGCGCGTCCACAGCACGCTCTGCGAAGGGCCTTCGAGCTTCTTCTTCGGATTCCAGTGGCGTGGATCGGGCGCGTACAGCACCTGATAGCAACGATCGACGCCGACGTAGTTGGCCCGCACCCCGCGTAACACCGGGGCCGCGCTCGCCGGCGCGGGCTCGAGATAACGTCCGCCCAGGAAGGCCAGCAACAAACCGGCGGCAATGGCCGACGCCGCCACGGCCCAGCGCGGCCAGCGCTGATGCACGCGCCTTGCAGGTCGGACCTGCGCACTCGTGTCAGTCAGGCACTCCGCCCGGATCCGTTCGATCAGCGCAGCGGCATCGATCGCCTCGGCCCGCTCTTCGAAGCGTTCCGCGATCAGCCGCTCCACCGGTTCGGGTTTGTCCGCATCGTTCATTCTGTCATCTCGGTCAAGAAGGGCCGTAAGCGTTCCGCCAGGGCCGCGCGGGCCCGATGCACTTGCACCCTGGCATTGGCGTAGGTAATGTCCAGCATCTCGGCGACTTCGTAGAGCGAGTGGCCGAGACTGCTGTGCTGGATCGCCGCCCGCTGCGTGGCGGGCAACTCCAGGAGCGAGGCGTCGATGGCCCGGCCAAGCTCGTTCCGCATGGCCAGTTCCTCGGGGCCCGCACCGCCTTCGAGGGTCTCGGCAAACTCGCCCAGGGCCACCTGCGGCTTGCGACGCTCCAGCCAGTTCAAGCAGGCATTGCTCACCGACTTGAAGAGCAACTTGTCGCCATCCGCCAGCAGGTCGTAATCACTGCCCCGGGCCAGCAGGCGCCGGAAGCAATCTTGCACCAGGTCCTCCGCCTGCGCGCGTTGCCTCACCAGCGTGAGCGCGTAGGCCAGCGCTCGCGGCGCGGCGGCCACAATCCACGCCTCGAGGTCGCGCGATGGCTTCGCACTTGTCATCCAAGAATTACAACCCGGCGCAGCCGGGAATGTTACAGGATTCCGGGCTGAAAGATCTGAAATCTGTCCGAAGCCAAGAAGCCGGGTATTTCCGGATCGCCTCTGAAATCTGTAACAGTTTCACTCGCTCTGGGTTGTACTGGTGGATATGGATCGAAAGCTGTCCTGGGGGAGCATCGATGCTTTCTAAATACTTCCTCGCCATTCCTGTCCTGATCGTCGGCCTTGGTCATGCTGCCCGCGCTGACCAGCCCACCCCCGCCGACCTCGCGTTCTTCGAGACCAGGATCAGGCCCATCTTCGTCAAGCATTGCTATGAATGCCATTCGGAGTCGGCCGACCCCGTCCGGAGCGGGCTGCGGCTCGATTCGCGCCCGGCCAGCCGCGCGGGGGGCAGCCGCGGGCCAGCCGTCGTCCCCAGCAAGCCCGACGCCAGCTGGCTGCTCAAGGCCGTCTCGCATGCCGATCCCAAGCTGAAGATGCCGCCGCGCGGCAAGCTGCCCGACCAGGTGATCGCCGATCTCAAATTGTGGATCGAACGCGGCGCGGCCGACCCGCGCGACGAGGCCGCCGACAAGCCCTACGTCCGCGCGACCGCCGCCGATCACTGGGCCTACCAGCCCATAAAGGAGCCCGCGCTGCCCCGCCCCAAGGATCAGGCCTGGGCCAAGAAAGATCTCGATCGGTTCATCCGCACCAGGCTGGAAGACAAGGGGCTATCCCCTTCCCCCGACGCCGAGGCCAACACGCTCTTGCGTCGTCTGCACTTCGACCTGGTTGGCTTGCCCCCCGCGCCGGAAGCGCTGGCCCGTTTCGGGCAGCGCGTGCGCAAGCGAGGCATGGATGCGGCACTGGCCGCGGAGGTCGATGAACTGCTGGCCTCGCCGCGCTTCGGCGAGAAGTGGGGCCGCCACTGGCTCGATGTGGCCCGCTTCGGCGAATCCAGCGGCGGCGAGGCCAACATCTCCTTCCCCTTCGCCTTCCGCTATCGCGACTATGTCATCGATGCCGTCAATGCCGACCTGCCCTACAACCGCTTCCTGCTCGAGCAGATCGCGGGCGATCTGTTGCCCTACCAGGACGACGCCGAGCGGGCACGCTTGCTCATCGCCACCGGCTTTCTCGCCGTCGGCCCCAAGAACCTCGACGAGGGCAACGCTCTGCAATTCCGCGCCGACGTCATCGACGAACAGATCGACGCCGTGACCCGGGCCGTGCTGGCCAATTCCGTCGCCTGCGCCCGCTGCCACGATCACAAGTTCGATCCCTTCTCCATGGAGGACTACTACGCCCTGGCCGGCATCTTCAAGAGCACGGAAACCTTCTTCGGCACGGCCATCTCGCCGGCCAACCGGGTCGGAGGCGATCCGCTGCCCTTGCCGCGCCTCGACGGGCAGGTCATCTTCCAGCGCTCGATCGCACCCGAGAAGGTCGTCGCCCTGAAGAAGGAACTGGCCGCCCTCGACAAGGAAGAAGCCGAGGGCCGCGCCGCCGTCCTGAAAGCCCTCGCCGAGGGCAAGGACCCGAGCGGGCTCTTCGATATCGGCAAGGCCCTGCGCATCTTCTGGCGCAAGGGGGCCATCGAAGGGGAGCTCGATACCGTCGACGAGAACGGCAAGGCGCTGCCCCTCACCATGGGCGTGCTCGATGGCAAGGTGGGCGATGCCCCGCTCTACCGGCGCGGCGACGTTGGCCGGCCCGCCGATCCAGTGGCCCGCCGTTTCCCGGAAGCCCTCAAGCTCGAAGGCGACTTCGGCATCGATAGCAAGCAAAGCGGCCGGCTGCAACTGGCCCGCTGGCTGACCGATGCCAGACATCCGCTCACGGCCCGCGTCATGGTCAATCGCATCTGGCAGCACCTGCTGGGCGCCGGGCTGGTCGCCACGGTCGACAACTTCGGCTCCACCGGCGCGAAGCCGAGCCACCCGGAATTGCTCGATTTCCTCGCGGTTCGCTTCGTCGAAGAGGGCTGGTCGGTGAAGAAGCTGATCCGCCACATCGTCCTGTCGCGCACCTACCGGCAAGCGTCGACCTTCAACCGCGCAGCGTTTCTCCGCGATCCTGACAATCGCCTGCTCTGGCGCGTCTCCAAGCGGCGGCTGGAGGCCGAGGCCATCCGCGATAGCATGCTCTCCGTGTCCGGCGAGCTGGACACGAAACGGCCCGATGGTTCGCTGGTGGCGCGGGTGATTGGACCGCGGCCCATCGCGCTCATCGGGCTCGACAAGCGCGTACCCGCCGACCTGGATGGCTCGGTGCAGCGCTCGCTTTACTTGCCCGTGATTCGCGATCGGCTGCCCGACGCGCTCGAGCTGTTCGATTTTGCCGAGCCCAGCCTGGTCACCGGGCAGCGCGAGACCACCAACGTGCCCTTGCAGGCCCTGTACCTGATGAACAGCCCGTTCGTGCAGCAGCGGGCCGAGGGCTTCGCCGCCAGGCTCACCCGCGCAGGCAAGACCGACGCCGAACGTATCGATCTCGCCTTCCGCCTCTGTTTTGGCCGCACTCCCGATGCGGACGAAA
This sequence comes from Gemmataceae bacterium, assembly GCA_050248575.1. Taxonomy (GTDB): domain Bacteria; phylum Planctomycetota; class Planctomycetia; order Gemmatales; family Gemmataceae; genus JBFWSD01. The sequence continues at coordinate 839 of JBFWSD010000661.1, read as the reverse complement.
AGAAGCAGTGCCTGGCCTTTCTGACCAAAGAGGGCAGCCAGCTCTCCAGCTTCTGCCAGGCGCTCCTGTGTACGGCCGAGTTTCGCAATCTCGATTGATGGTTCGGCTGCTGTTTTCCGGGCGACGCAGTGACGAGGAAAGAAAGTAGCCGGGCTTCTCCGCTGGCTTCCTGACACACTCGAGGACGATTCATGATTCCTTACCTGTCCCGCCGCGCGGCGCTCAAATCGATGGCTTCGGGGTTTGGCTACCTGGCCTTCGCCGGGCTGGCTCACCAGTCCCGCGCGGCGAAAGACGATAATCCGCTGGCGCCGCGCGCCGGGCACTTCCCGGCCCGCGCCAAGCGCGTCATCTTCCTGTGCATGAACGGCGGGCCCTCGCACGTCGATCTCTTCGATTACAAGCCCGAGCTGCAGAAACGCGCGGGCCAGCTCATGAACGACCGGCCCGGCACCAAACTGCTGCCTGCCCCTTACAAGTTTGCCCGCCATGGCCAGTCGGGCCTGTGGCTCTCCGAGCTCTTCCCACACCTGGCAAAATGCGCCGACAACCTGTGCATGATCCACAGCATGCACACCGACCTGCCCAATCACTCGCAGGCCTTCACCCAGATGCACACGGGCAGCTTCCAGTTCATCCGCCCCTCGGTCGGAGCCTGGACGCTTTACGGCCTGGGCACGGAGAACACCAACCTGCCCGGCTTCATCTCGCTGAATCCGCCTTCCGACAATGGCGGCGCCCGCAACTATGGCAGCGCTTTCCTGCCCGCGATCTTCCAGGGGACGAAGTTCGGCACCAATCAGATCCCCGGTTTCTACGCCGCCCTGCTCGGCATCGAT
>JBFWSD010000660.1:0-4750 GCA_050248575.1 Gemmataceae bacterium | reverse complement strand
TCAGCACGTAGAACGCGGGCTGCATCAGCAAAACGGCGAGGATGGCGAGCGGCAGCTCGAGCCCTTCGGGCCGGGTGAGATAACCGAAGCCGGTGCAGATGCCAGCCAGCGCAAAATCGAGCGGGCGGAGTCGACGCAGCCCGCGCACGGCCAGCCACAGGGCCGTCGCGCAGGCCAGCATGTAGATGCCCTCGGTCAGCCCGTCGGCCAGGGCCCGCGAGCCCACGGGCAGACACTGGAACATGAGCGCCGAGAAAAAGCCCACGCGCCGATCGAACAGTTCCCAGCCCAGGAAGAACATCGGGATGACCAGCAGCACGCCCGCCAGTGCACTCGCCACCTGGGCACAGTACTGCATCACCGACGGATCGGAGACGTCAAAGAACAGCCGGGCCGGGTAAGACACGGCAAGTACGGTGAGCGGATACAGCGGGGGATGCAGGCTGGTGCGGAGAACATCGACCAGGGGCTCACGCTCGAGACGATGGGCAAAGCGGATGAAGCCGATGCTGTCCCGGGCCGCCACCACGGTGTGGGTAATTTGCCAGGCGTGAATCGCCGCGGCCACCACGAGCAGAAGGGCCAGTGGCTTCCAGGTTGCCCCGGATCCCTGGGGCGAACGTCCATCCATGGTCGTCCTCTGGGTTGAGCCAGTCCACCGATCTTGCCAGCTTGCTGGCGCGCGGAGTCGTCGCGACCCCGATGCAAGTCAGATCGTAGGAGGATCGTTTGGCGCGGTCAAGCCATGTTGGAGTACCGGCTTTAGCCGGAAGGGATGCTGCAGATTCTGTCATCCGGCTAAAGCCGGGACTCCAACTCAAGCTTCTTCGAGCAGCTTGGCGACCTCGAGCTGGTAGCAGGTGGTATTGCCGTTGTTGGTGAAGAGGAAGCGGCCGTCGGGCGAGAAGGCCAGCGCCTTGATTTGCGTGTCGAAGCCGAAGATGGCGGCCGACTCGCCGTTGTCGCTGTTCCAGAAGCGGATGGTGCGGTCGGTGCTGGCCGAAACCAGGAAGCGGCCGTCCGGCGAATAGGTGACGGCGGTGACCAGGCCGGAGTGCCCGGTCAGTTCGTTGCGGACATCTTGTGAATCGAGGTCCCACACGTAGACGGTTTCGTGCAAGGAGCCGGTGGCCAGCAGCTTGCCAGCCGGGTGGAAAGCGACGCAAGCGGTGCCGCCATCGAGGATGGCGATACGGCCCGGCTCGGAGAGGTCCCAGAGACAGACGGCGCCGTCGGAGCCGCTGGTCGACATCCAGTCGATGCCGCCGGCGGCGAGCAGCTTGCCTTCGGGATGGAAGACGAGGGAATCGACGACGCAGTTGTCGGCCGCCTCCGGGATGACCAGCAGGGGCTCGCCGCTGTCGATCTTGAACAGCCAGACCATGCCGTCGGAAGCGCTGCCGGAGGCAAAGGTCTTCGAGTCGGGCGAGAACGCCAGCGCGGAGACGCGTCCCTTTTGCTCGAGCAAGGAGCGGACCAGCTTGCCCGTCGCGGCTTCCCAGACGTGGATGCGGCGATCGACTCCGCCGCCGATGATCCACTTGCCATCCGGGCTGAAGGTGACCTCTTGCACTTCCTCGCCATCGCTCAAAGCGGGCAAGGGCTTGGCGGTGCGGGTATCGAAGAGTTGCAGGCCGCCGCCCGTTCCGGTGCTGGCAAAGCACTTGCCGTCCGGGCTGACCGCCAGGCTGCTCCGCAAGGAGAGCGTGCTGCCCGTGCGGGCCAGGGGCTGACTCTTGCGCGGATCCCACAACTTGATGACGCGATCCGCGCCGCCCGAGGCCAGCAAGTTGCCGTCGGCCGAGAAGGCCAGGGCGCGGACTTCGTCTTCGTGCTCGCGCAAGACGCACAGCGCCTTGCCCGCCAGCGGATCCCAGATATGCACGGCATTCTCAGAATCGGCACAGGCCAGCAGACTGCCGTCCGGGCTGAAGGTCAAGGCGGTGACCTGATCGGCGTGGCCATTGAGCAGGATAATCGGCTGGAAGGTGCTGACGTCCCAGATGCGGGCCGTGGTATCCCAGCCCGCGGAGACGACGATCTGCCCGTTGGGATGCCAGGCCAGGGCCTGGATGCGATCGGTGTGCCCGTCGAAGGTGCCAATCTGCTGCCCGGTCTTCAGGTCCCACAAGCTGATGGTGCGATCCTCGCCGGCAGAGACCAGCTTGTCCCCTTCGGGACTGAAGGCGATGGCGCTCACGGGCAGCCGGTGTTTCTGAAACTGGTGAACAAGCTGATGGCGCGTGGTGTCCCAGACGCGCGGGATGCCGTCATCGTGGCCGGTAGCGAGCAGCCTGCCTTCCGGGCCGAAGGCGAGCGCCGTCACCCAGGACGGTTGTGGCATGCCCGTCAGCAACCGTCCGGTGGCGGCATCCCACAGCGATAGTTCATCTGCCGCCGAAGCGATCAACTTGGCGTCGTCGCTGAACAGCCAGAGCGTCTCCGTATCGCTGAGATACTGAGAGATGACCTGGGCGCCGGAGCTGGTATCCCACTGGCGAAGCTTGCCGGGCTCCTCGATGGACCAGAGCGTGCCGTCGGCGGCGAAGGCCAGAGCCTGGAGCTCGCCATCGGGATGGTAGCGCAGGTCCCCGAAGGTCTGGAGGATGGGCGTGGGATAGCAGGTGAAGGGAGACATCTCGATGGTAGGAGCACTCTTCCGCGCCATGTCCAATCCTGAATGGAAGATAAGTCGCCAGCAGGCCCGCCGTGGCCCGCACCCGCGGATGGGCGAGTCGATCCGCTTCTAGCACAGTCTACTACAGATTTTGCGGCAAGGGGAGAGAAACGTGCCGGTTGTGCGCTTGAGTTTTGGAGGATCGGGGTTTGGCCCTCAGGTCATGGCCCGAGCAAGGTTGCAGCCCGCAAGATTCTGTTGTAACCTAAGCATGGGTGTGTGGGAGACTTCTAATCATCTTCCAGCCAGTTGACTCAGCCCATTGAACATCTGATGGATGGACGATCGGTTATCTGCAATGACCGGCGATTCGGTAACACTGCAAGTCCGGGAAGTCCTTGCTACCGCCAAGCATCTTGATGCCCAGCGCGTGGTGACGTTGCTCCGTTTCGACCAGCGCGACCGGTGGCTGCGGCACCAGCATATTCCCGCCGAGACCTACATCCGCGAGCTGGCCGCCGCGGGCAACACCCAGAATGCCCTCGACCTGGTCGTCAACGAGTTTCTCATCCGCGAAGAAATGGGGCAGAATCCCAGCTTCGACGAATACGGCCAACGCTTTCCGCAATTCCGCGCGCAGCTGGAAGAACAGGTAAAACTGTTCCGCCAGCTGGGCTCGCTCGTGAAGCCAGCTAGCGGGCAGGCCAGCACTGACACGCCTCAGCCCGTGGCGACGGTGCCGGCCGAGCACATTCACATCCCGGGCTATCAGGTCTTTCGCCGCATCGGCAACGGCGCCACGGGCGCCGTCTACAAGGCGAAGCAGCTGAGCCTGAACCGCATGGTGGCGATCAAGACGATCGACGCTGCCCGGTTCCAGCCGGTCACCGTGCAGCGTTTTCAGCGCGACACGCAGGCAGCCACCAAGCTGGGCCATGCCAATGTCGCCAGGATCTTCGATCGCGGCGTGACCGGATCCCAGCACTTCGTCGCCATGGAATACGTGGAAGGCTTCAGCCTGGGCCGGCTGGTCGAGAGCTGGGGCAAGCTGCCCATCCCGCTCGCCTGCGAGTGTGTGTTGCAAGTCTGCCATGCTCTGCAACACCTCCATGAGAATGGACTGGTCCATCGGGACGTCAAGCCAGGGCATCTGGTCCTCACCACGGATGTCGGCACGCGTTCGTGGGCCGATGAGAGCGTGCCCCCGTTCGAGTTCTGGTCGACGCGCCAGTTCGTGGTCAAGCTGATCGACATGGGGCTCGCCCATGCGATCGCGCTGGAAGCGCCTCAGAGCGGCGAGCAGGTGGGCAGCCCGGAGTACATCGCTCCGGAACAGCTGGCCAACGCCCAGCAGGTCGACATCCGCGCCGATCTCTACAGCCTGGGCTGCACCTTCTATTACCTACTCTCCGGCAAGGTTCCCTTCGAGGGGCGCAACGTCACGGAGATACTGGACAAGCACCGCTGGGCGCCGCCGCGGCTAGTGAAGCTGACGCGTCCCGATGTACCCATGGAGCTGGCCGAGATCATCCGCAAGCTGATGGGCAAGCGGCCCGAAGAACGGTTCCAGACGCCGGCCGAGGCGGAAGCGGCCCTCAAGGGATTGATGGCGAAGGAACGGGCTCTGTTTGAACCAGCCGAGCAACTGCGCAGCAAGACCGAGCCCGGGCCGGCCCTGGCGGCACAGCCCGCAGGCATGGCGGGCACAGCCGCGGCGCCCGCGGCGCCCACGGCAGGTGGGACCAAGTCGTTGCCGTTGCCGGGTCGAGTGCGGCTGCCCGATCCAGCGCCGCCAGCCGCGCCTGGTTCAGCGCCCCAGGCCCCTGCGGCTCCGACAGCACCACAGGCGCCCGCGGCAGCGAGCCCGCCTCCGACCAGCCCGGCGCGGCCGACGATTCCCAGCATCGAGTTGACACCCACTCCGGGCCGCGCCAACATCGAGATGACGCCCACGCCGCGCTCCGCGCTCAGCAAGTTCGAACAGCTGCGCAATCGCCAAAAACTGGCAAGCCCCAGCTGGGCGGGCACCACACCCAGGCCGCCCGTTGAAGCGCCCAGGCCCGAACCGACTCTCAAGCCCGAGGGGGTCAAGCCGCCCGACTCCCTCGAACCGCCTCCCCCCAAGCGCAAGGG
>JBFWSD010000659.1:0-4753 GCA_050248575.1 Gemmataceae bacterium | reverse complement strand
GCTGATGCGTCTGGCCCGCGAGATCTGCAGCGGGCTGGCCGCGGTCCATGGGCAGGGGCTGATCCATCGCGACATCAAGCCAAGCAACGTCTGGCTGGAAGGACCGGACCGGCGCGTGAAGATCCTCGATTTCGGGCTGGCCCGCGCCGTCGATGACGACGCAGGCATTACCCAGCACGGCGCCATCCTGGGCACGCCCGCTTTCATGTCGCCCGAACAAGCCAGCGGCGCGCGCGTCGATGCACGCAGCGACCTGTTCAGCCTGGGCTGCCTCCTCTATTGCCTGGCGTCCGGCGCCCGGCCCTTTCCGGCCGAGAACACGATGGCAACACTCTCGGCCCTGGCCAATCGCACGCCAACGCCGATTCGCGAGCTGAATCCAGAGGTGCTGCCGGCTGTGGCCGAGTTGATCGGGCAACTGCTGGCCAAGTCTCCTGAAGAGCGGCCCGCCAGCGCGGAGGCCGTGCTCGAACGATTGGCCGAGATCGAGAATGACCCGCGCGCCGCCAACCGGGCCGCGGAAAAACGCAGCCGCGCCCTCCTCCTGACGACAACGGGGTCAAGGCGCCGCCGCTGGCTGAAAGCGGCCGCGCTGCTTACCGTCGTGTGCGGGCTCCTGTTCGGGGGCGGCTACCTGGTCCAGTGGTACTACTGGCTCTTCCCGACCAAGCTCCCTTTTCCCGATCCGCCGCCAGGGTCTACCTTTCTCACCGAGTTCAAACCGGTCGAGACCGAGAACTGGCCCTTCCATCCGTACTTGCCGCCCGATCGGGCCAACGACGGGGTGTACGTCCAGCACAGGTATTTCGAGAAGGGCATACTGACCCATCCGGCCCCCGAACCGTTTCCCGATCGGCCCTTGACCAGCGGGCTGACCTATGACATCGCGCAACGCTTCCGCAAGCTGGGCGGCATGGTTTCGGTCAAAGACATGCCGCTCGGGGCCGGCAGCAGGGCGCCTATCACCTTTTCCATCTTCGGCGACGGCAAGCTGCTGTGGGAATCGCGCCCGGTGCAGTTCCAGCGCGATAGTCAGCAGTTCGATGTGGACGTCGCGGGAGTCAAGCTCCTGAAGATCCTGGCCAGCACTCCTGTGGGCTCTCAGCCCCATGGGGCCTTTGCAGTGTGGGTGGAGCCGTATCTCACGAAGTGATCAAGAAGCAGACGGTTCGTCGAGCAGTTCACCAAGTTCCTGGCGAAGGCGATGAAGTACGCGCGATTTGGCCTTCCGCACGTTGGCAGGTGTTGTCCCCAGGGCCGCGGCCACATCGGCGGGCGACTGTCCATCCACCGCGCTGAGATAGAAGGCCTGCCAGGTTTTCTGCTCGAACTGGCTGCGGACCAGTTCGAGAGCACGTTGATGCAGCCCGCTGATCTCCTCGGGTGGATCGCCATCGTCGTCATCCACATCGACATCGATCGGTTCGGGAACCTGCTGGAGGTTCCAGTGGGCGCCGGAGCCGCCTTCGGCTTCCGGGGCGCGTTGCTGGCGACGGCAGAAATCCAGGAATTTGTTGCGGGCAATCACGCGCAGCCAGCCGCGAAAGCTGTCCCCTTTCCGGTCGCGCCGGAAATTGGGCAAAGCACTAGCCACCGCGCTGAATACATCCTGGCGAATATCTTCCACGTCGGCAGTCCGGGCGCCCCACTGACGGCACCAGCACTCCACCAGCGGGCCGTAGAGAAAAAGCAGTCGCTGCCACGCTTCGGGGATGTTATTGCGTGCCCGTTGCAGCAAACTGAGAGAAGTTGATTCGTCGCTCACGAGGATAGTGTACTTCCGGCCACGGCAAGTGTCACACTTTGGCGTTAGATCCATCAGTTGAGCACAACTACAAGGACTGTCAACGGTTAACTGACAGTTCGTGCCCTAACGGGAGCTGGTTTCGATGCGATCTGCTGTTTGTCCATCGACCGCCCGACTCGAAGAGTTTCACCTTGGGCTGCTCGATGAAGCCAACCTCGACCAGGTCGCCGAGCATATCGAGGGCTGCCCGGAGTGCGAACAGGCCATTCGCCAGCTGGATCGAAGCATCGATCCGCTGATCGGGGCCATTCGCAACTACGCCCAGTCAACACGCGCGCAGCACCTCGATCGAACCCTGAAAGACCGCGCGGCCAGCCCCGACCTGTCCTTCCTGCGCCCGCCCGAAGCTCCCGACGAACTGGGCCGCTTCCTGCATTATCGCGTGCTGCGGCTGATCGGGACCGGGGGCATGGGACTGGTGTACGAGGCGGAGGATGTTGCCCTCGGTCGGCGCGTGGCCCTCAAGATCTTGCGGCCCGAGCTCAGCATCGATCCCCAACGGCTCCAGCGTTTCCTGCGCGAAGCACGCACGCTGGCCAGCATCAAGCACGCCAACGTGGTCGCGGTTTATCAGGCGGGCCAGGACGGCGGCACGCTCTACCTGGCCATGGAACTGCTGACGGGCGAATCCCTCGACGACTGGCTGAACAAGCCGTTGCGTCCTGGCCCGAGCGACCTGCTCAGACTGGCCCGGGAGATCACCAGCGGGCTGTCGATCGTGCATCAGCACGGTCTCATTCATCGCGACTTCAAGCCGTCCAATATCTGGCTGGAAGGTGCCGAGCAACGGGTGCGCATTCTCGACTTCGGCCTGGCCCGCGCCGTCGATGACGATGCCAACCTTACCAAGCCGGGCATGATCATGGGCACGCCCTCGTTCATGTCCCCCGAGCAAGCGAGCGGCGCCCGCGTCGATCTCCGCGCCGATCTGTTCAGCCTGGGCTGCGTGCTCTATTACCTCTGTTCGGGCACCAAGCCGTTTCGCGGCGAGAACACGCTGGCCGCCCTCTCGGCACTGGCAGTGCACACGCCCGAGCCGCCACATCAGCTCAATCCGGCGCTGCCCGTGGCGCTTTCCGAGCTGATCATGGAACTGCTGGCGAAGTCGCCCGCGGCGCGGCCCGCCTCGGCTGAAGCAGTACTCGAACGCTTGCGGGAAATCGATCCGGCCACCGACGTGCCGATGTGGATCACGCGTCAGCGGCCCACAAGCAGCACGCTCAACTGTGCCGACGACGAAGAGGCTCAAGTCAAGGCGGGGTCGACGCCGATCAGGCAGCGTTCGCCGGTGCTCACCGGCGCGCTGGCCGTGGCCTGCGGGGCAGGGCTCCTGGTCGCACTGATGCTGATGCTGCGCATCCCGCCGCGCGACGCGCGCGACGATGAAGCCGTCAGCCCGCCCGGCTTGCTGGCCAGGACGTTTACCAGCTCGGTGGGCATGGAGCTGATCCGCGTCAATGCCGGCACGTTCCTGATGGGGGGCGGCGGCGGCAAGCAGGGCGAGCGCCCGGTCTTCGTCTCCCACGACTTCTATCTCGGCAAGTTTGAAGTCACCCAGGAACAGTGGGAGAAGGTGATGGGTGAGAATCCGAGTCATTTCAGCCGCGCGGGCCGCAGCAAGGACATGGTCGCCGATCTTACCGACGCCGACCTGAAACGCTTCCCGGTCGAGCACATCACCTGGTTCGAAGCCCAGGCTTTCCTGGAGAAACTCAACCGGTTGGATCCGCACGAGGGCTGGCAGTACCGGCTGCCCACCGAGATCGAATGGGAATACGCCTGTCGCGGCGGCCCGGCGGCCGACGCTTCGGTCAGCGGGTTCGACTTCTATCTTGAACATCCGACCAACCTGCTGCTGGAGAAGAACGCCAACATCAGGTCGCCCGATACCCCCGAGCGGCCCACCCCGGTCGGCTCGTATCCACCCAATCGCCTGGGCTTCTGCGACATGCACGGCAACGTGGATGAATGGTGCGCTGATACGGTCGATACGGAGCGGACGCGGCGCATCATCCGCGGCGGGCACTTTTACGGCGCCCACGACCGCTGCCGGGCAGCGCATCAGAGTTTCGCAGATCCAAAGCTCCGCGCCAGCATCGGCTTGCGCGTGGCCCTGGCGCCCGTGCAGGCGCCGGCGGGACACTACACCAATCTCGTGGGGATGGAATTCGTGCCCGTGCCGCGCGGCAAGTTCTTGATCGGAGGCACCAGCGGCCAGCCCGGCCAGGACCAGGTAACCATTGCCGACGACTTCTTCCTGGCTGCCACCGAAGTCACCCAGCAGCAATGGCAAGAAGTCATGGGCGCCAACCCCAGTTTCTTTTCGCGTCGTGGCGAGGGCCACGAGCAGGTCAAGAACATCAGCGAGGATGATCTGGCCCGCTTTCCCGTCGAGCAGGTCTCGTGGCAGGACGCACAGACTTTCATTGCCAGGTTGAATGAAAAAGACCGGCAGCGTCTCTGGGAATACCGTCTGCCCACGCAGATGGAATGGGAATACGCGTGTCGGGGCGGCGCCCCCGCCAGCCCGATCGAAAGCCGCGCCGATTTCTACTTCGACAAACCATTGACCGAGCTGTCGGGCCGCCAGGCCAACTTCAAGTGCAATCACGGCCTGCTTCGCACCTGCCGCGTGGGCGGCTACCTGCCCAATCGTCTGGGACTCTACAACATGCACGGCAACGTCAGCGAATGGTGCCTGGATGAGGTGCGGGGCGACAAGCCCGACTGGACGCGGGTCTTTCGCGGAGGCAGCTGGAACATGGGAAGCCAGAACTGCCGCGCGGGCAGCGTCCACCAGCGGCCGCCCGATTACCAGCATGCCAATGTCGGGCCTACGTGTTCCCCATGTTGTTTGTCAAAATTGCATTTTAAGGCCAACTTCATCACATTTCGACGTCTCAAATCTGGGATTTCGCCTTCTGTCTTAATTTTTCGACGATTTTG
>JBFWSD010000658.1:0-4755 GCA_050248575.1 Gemmataceae bacterium | reverse complement strand
CACCACGCCGTTGATGACTGTCATCGCTTCACCTCCTTTCACCACTCAATTACATCGCACGTTGAAATCCCGGGCTGCACGACATTTCAGGGAAGACCGCGACATTTCGGGCAAAGATCCGGCACCGGCGAGCGAACTAATCTCATCCCGGGCGGTCACTTTGCGCTCAGACTCAATGCCAAAGAAAGACTCGCTTTTCTCGAAACCCGGGCCGCCGGCCCGGAGTAGGTTGATTTAGGGACAAGCACCGTCCGTCTCGAATGGAGATTCCCCATGCAAGTCACGTTGCGAGCCCTTCTGGGCGGTTGGGTCCTTCTGGCCGCTGCCGGGGCCCTCCGGGCCGATTCACCCACCGCCGGCTCCGAAGCTCTCAAGCTCATCCCGAAGCAGGCCGATCTGGTCGTTCAGGTTTCGAATCCGAAGGCCCTCATCGACGGGCTGCTCAACGACGGCTGGATCCAGCAGATACAGCAGCTCCAGGGCGTGCAAGAAGCTTACGACACCACCAACGCCCGCCGCTTCTATCAGCTGGTTTCCTACTTCGAGAAACAACTCGGCGTCGCATGGCCGGAAGCCGTGGACCGGATTGCAGGAGGGGGTGCCGTCTTCGCGCTGAAGATTGGCACCAATCCGGCCCCCGTGCTTCTGGTCGTCCAGGGCAAGGACGAGAAGCTCGTCAAGAAGTTCGCCGAGACGGCCCTCAACGTGGTTGAGCAGGAACTGGCCCGCCAGGAAGCCAAGATCACCATCGAGAAGAAGAAGGTCGGCGACGTTGAGGTGGTGAAGATCAACAACGTGCGGGCCGCCGTGGTCGGCGCGTCGATCCTGATCAGCAACAACGACCAGGCCCTCAAGCTGGCCCTCGAGCTACGCGAAAAAGGCGACAAGGGCGAGAACATTACCACGGTCGAGTCATTCCAGAAGTCGCGCAGCTTGCTGCCCGAGAACCCGCTGGCTTCGCTCTGGTTCAATTTGGAAACGGTGCACAATCTGCCCAACGCCGGGCAGGTGTTCGATCTGCCCAACAACCAGCCGCAGCTGACGGTGCTGTTCGGCAGCCTGATCGACGTGGTCAAGCGCGCCCCGTATGTGGCCGCGGGCGCTTACGGCACGAAGAACGGTTTCGAGTTCACCCTCCGCATGCCGGCGGGCACCAAGGGGATGGCCAAGGTACACGAGTCGCACGTTCCCTTCGATGATACGACCGGCTCGCTGCCCCTGCTGAATCCCAAGGGGACGCTCTACAGCAGCAGCTACTATCTCGACGTGGCCAAGTTCTGGGAGCACCGCAAGGAATTCTTGAACGAGCAACAGCTGAAGGCGTTCGAACAGTTCAACGATCGTTCGGGCCGCTTCCTGCTGGGCAACAAGTTCAACACGCTGATCGAGAAGGTAGGCCCGCACCAGCGCATCGTGGTCGCCAATCAGCCGAAGGCGGGCTACACCAAGCAGCCCAAGAATCGCATTCCGGCCTTCGCCTTCGTGGCCGAGCTGCGCGATCCGGAGTTCGGCAAGACGCTCGAGGCCTTGATTCGCGCCGGCGCCTTGCTGGCGGGCACGCAAGCCCGCCTGAAGCTCACCGAAGACAAGGTCGGCGACATCAAGCTGCTCGGCTACCGTTTCGATGAGGATGCCGAGCTGCGGCAAGACACGCAAGATCTGCGCTTCAACTTCAGCCCGTGCTTCGCCACGGTGGGCAACCAGTTCATTGCCGCGTCCACCATCGAGATCTGCCGCGAGCTGGTCGAGCAGGTCAGCAAGGAGAAGCCGGGCAAGGGTAACGCCGCCGTGACGCGCGACCAGGTCTACGCCGCCGGCGTCGCCGAGGCCCTCAAGCTGATCGAGCCCGAGCTGATCGATCAGGCCATCCTCAACCAGTCGCTGCCCATCGACGAAGCCCGGAAAGAAGTCAACAAGCTCATCAATCTGGTGCGCCAGCTTGGCGTGCTGCGCTTCGAGACCGTGTACGGCAAAGACGATTTCCACTACGACATCAAGCTGATTCGCACGAAGTAGCCGCGACGCAGAGCGTCGTGGTGGTGCGTTCGCACGCAGAGCGTGGGAACGAGGAGGGAATAGCATGGCGATCGATCCGAAATGGGCCTGGGAACCGTATCGGCCGGGCAAGGATTCTCCGTGGGACCTGAAGAAGGCGGGGCACCTCTATCGCCGCGCCGCGTTTGGCGGCACCAAGGCGGAACTCGACGCCGCCGTGAAGATGGGCCACGACAAGGTCATCGACCTCTTGCTGGCGGGCAGCCCGGATGCACAGGGCTTCGAGAGTTTCTCGATGAGCCTGATGGAACGTGCCGGTACCGGGCAAGAAGCGCGCGACCGCTGGCTCTATCGCATGATCCATACGCCCCATCCGCTCCGCGAGAAGATCACGCTCTTCTGGCACAACCACTTTGCCACCAGCAACGGCAAGGTCAACAACGGCGCCTACATGGTCGGGCAGTATCGCCTGCTCCACCGCAACGCGCTGGGCAACTTCGGCACCATGCTGCAAGAGATCACCTTCGATCCGGCCATGCTGGTGTGGCTCGACACCAACATCAGCCAGAAGAACATGCCCAACGAGAACTATGCCCGCGAGCTGATGGAGCTGTTCAGCCTGGGCATCGGCCACTATTCCGAAACGGATATCCGCGAGGCGGCCCGTGCTTTCACCGGCTGGCGCATCGAGAACGGCAAGGCGGTCTTCAAGCCCGACCAGCACGACGAGGGCGAGAAGAAGGTGCTCGGCAAGACCGGCAACTTCAAGGCCGAGGACATCGTCCGCATCTGCCTCGAGCAGAAATCGATGCCCTACTTCATCACAGGCAAGCTCTATCGCTACCTGATCAGCGAAACGGAAGAAGCCACGCCCGAACTGCTCGCTCCCTTGGCGGAGCCGTTCCGCAAGGATCAAGACATCGGCGCCCTGGTGGCGCGGATGATCCGCTCGAACCTGTTCTTCGCGCCGCAGGTGTATCGCACGCGTGTGAAGTCGCCCGTCGATTTCACGCTCGGCATCGTGCGGGCCCTTGAGGGCAAACCGCAAACGTCGCCGCTGGCCCAGTCGCTCGAGGCGCTCGGGCAGAACCTGTTCTTCCCCCCTTCGGTGAAAGGGTGGGATGGCGGCCCGGCCTGGCTGAACGGGCAGACGCTGCTCTTCCGCAATAACCTGGCCCTCGCGCTCACCTCGACCACCGACAACCGCTTCGGCAATCGTTGCGATCCGGTGGCGATCGCGGAGAAGTACGGCGCGAAGAGCGACGCCCAGCTCGTTCACCTGTTCGTGACCTTGTTTTTGCAAGGGGACGTGCCGCAGGAGACGAAGGACAGCTTGAAATCGTATCTCGAGCGTGCCCGCACCCAGAAGGTGCCGGTATACTGGTCGGAGAAAGAGGCGGCCGAGCACCGCGTGCGTGCCCTGTGCCACCTGGTGTTGACGCAGCCCGAGTTCCAGCTCGATTGAGTGATCGCTGAATGCTCAAGACGACCCTGGCTGATAGCTGAGCGCTGATCGCTGAATGCATAAAGGAGAACGTAATGAACGCGACCCGACGTGAGTTTCTGCGGACCTCGCTGGCGGGCGGCAGCCTGGTCAGCATGGGCTTGACGGTGCCGACCTTCGTGAGCCGCACGGCCGCGGCCGCTCCGGGCGCGGATCAGCCCGGCGCCAAGGACACGCTGCTGGTGGTCGTGCAACTCACCGGCGGCAACGACGGGCTCAACACCGTCATCCCCTTCAAGGATGAGAACTACGCCAAGCTGCGGCCCAGGCTGCGGATTCCCACCAGCCAGGTGCGCAAGATCAACGACGAGATCGGCCTGCACCCGCAGCTGGCCGGGCTGCACGGCCTGCTGGAAGACCAGACCTTGTGCGTGGTTCAGGGCGTGGGCTATCCGAATCCGAATCAGTCGCACTTCCGTTCCATGGACATCTGGCAAGCCGCCAGCATGGACCAGGATCTCACCGAGGGCTGGATCGGCAAGGCGCTCAAGCAGAAGTCGGTGCCCGCGTTCCATCTGGCCGACAACAACGACGGCGCGCCGCTGGCCCTCACCGGCGCTCCCGTGCGGGCGCCGTCGATCACGTCGCTGCAAGACTTCCAGCTCCAGGTGAAGGCGGAGAGCGCTGCCGAGACGCGCACGCAGCGCGACCTGATCGAGAAGGCCGCGCAGCCCGCGAGCGGCAAGCCCGGGCTGCTCGACTTCGTCAAGCGCACCGCGGTCAACACCTACGATTCCAGCAAGCGGCTGCAAGAGATTGCCCGCAACTATCAGCCCAAGGTGCCGTATCCGAACACGGCGCTGGCCAACAAGCTGCGGCTGGCGGCTCAGCTGATCGATGCCGATCTCGGGGCGCGAATCTTCTACGTCTCCATCGGCGGCTTCGACACGCACGCCAACCAGCTCGGGCAGCACGCCAACCTGCTGGGTCAAGTTTCCGGCGCGATGACCGCGTTCTACAAGGACCTGGCCGCGCGTGGCCACAAGGACCGACTGCTCATGATGACCTTCTCCGAGTTCGGCCGCCGCCCGTACGAGAACGGCTCGCAGGGCACCGATCACGGCGCGGCGGCCCCCATGCTGCTCGTGGGCGGCAAGGCGAAGGCCGGCGTGGTCGGCGAACAGCCCGACCTCGTCAAGAAGGTCAACCAGGGCAACCTCGTCCACAACATCGATTTCCGCCAGGTCTACGCGGCCATCCTCGACACGTGGCTGGGCGTCGACAGCAAGCAAGTCCTCGGCAAGGAATTCAAGCAC
>JBFWSD010000657.1:0-4760 GCA_050248575.1 Gemmataceae bacterium | reverse complement strand
TCCTGCCCAACTGCTCTTGCCCGATTCGGACAACCTTGCTCCATTGGTGCGAACGTCAGCTGCAAGGTCGGTCGCACTGGCCAATCTCGCAGTCGAACGTGTTGAAGAAGTGGCGACCTTCTCGGCGAGACATAGGCCGCGAACGTCTACCTACGAACGATCAAATGTGTGCCACCGGTTCGTCTGCTACTCCCTCGCGGGCCATGCGTGCGAGCTTGGCGGCGAGCAGTTGGCGGCGGTCCACGAAGAACAGCCCGCCCTTGGAGCCACGCAAGCGGATGCGCAGATAGGTGAGGTGTGCGAGCAACTTTTCCGGCCAACGAGCGCACTCTCGTGTGCCCAGGTAGGCTCCGCCTTGGAAATACTTCCCCGCTGGAATGGGAGGCCGCAGCACTGCGACGGACCCTTCTCGCTTTAGCCGATACACGTCGGTCATCCAGTGACCTGCAATGATGTTCACGACGGCGTAGGGTGCGGGGTTGCCCCAGAGAACTCGTTTCTGCGGCCCGTTGGAGTTGCAGAACCAGGGCAGCAGGGAACGCAGGAAGCCCGTGAAATAGGCGTACTGCCGCCCCGTGTAGTGCTGCTGACGGAAGATCAGCAGCACCTCGCGCTGCTCGCGGCAAGCGAAGCGGCAGATTTCGCGGCGGAAGCGCAGATCGCTGAAATGCCGATAACCGTCCGTGAAGTCATTGAATATCAGGATGCCGCTCGCGTAGTGAATGGCCCCGTGTATGTAGTTGATCGCGTGGGGCATGCGCCGTTTCAGCCCCCATGGTATCTCCGGCCGGGTTGCTGAGCGGCCCGCGAAGTCGGCCAGAAACCGGCCCACGCGACGGACGATCACATCATCCGGCGGCGCGTCGTGCAACCCGGGGTCGCGCCGCGAACGATAGAGCACGTTCTCGAGCCAGATGAACTGACCGCTGTGTGGGTTGACTCCGGTGACCCAGGGGTGCTGCTCGTCTATCAGCCCGGCGGGCAACGGCCGAAATCGAGTGATGTCGAACACGCGCAAGATTCCGTGGCTGTTGCTGAAGAACTGCCGGAGCCAGGTCAGTGGCAGAAGCGCGTAGTAGGCAAGGAACTCGCCCGGTTCTTCGCGGCGAAGCTGGGGAACCGGTTGTTCGGTCACGGAGTGCATCGGCTGCCGGGCAAGAATCATGGTGTCATCCGCCAACACTGTGACGTTCGTTAGATTGTCATAATTCGAGCAAACAGTCCTGGCAATGGGATTTTTCAAAGAATTCGCCGCGACCGATCGAATCCTCGCCGGCAATCCATAGACATTCCAACGATTATTAGAATAATAGGTCCCCGGCGTCGTCCACCGTTTCAGTCGCGCTCGCTTTGAAAAGAGTGTGCTGGAGATGACAGTTTCCGCGATCATCCCGGTCTTCAATGAAGAGGACTGCCTTTCCGGCAGTCTGGCAGCCTTGCGCGCGTTGGATCCGCTGGAGATCATCGTCGTGGATGGTGGCAGCAGCGACGCCACTTGCCAGGCGGCGGCATCGGCCACCCGGGTACTGCACGGGCCGCGCGGCCGCGCCGCCCAGTTGAACCTGGGGGCCAGTCATGCACGCGGGGACGTTCTGCTGTTCCTGCACGCTGATTGCTGGCTGCAAGCGGGTGCGCTGAAAGAAGTTGAGACTCAACTGGCTTGCCCAGACGTGATCGCCGGTTGCTTCTCGATGTGCGTGCCGGAAAGCGGTCCGTGGTTCCGCTGCATCGAAACCTGCGCGAATGTTCGAGTCAGGCTCACCGGACTGGCTTACGGAGACCAAGGCCTGTTTCTGCGCCGCGGGGATTTCGAACGCCTGGGCGGCTTCCCACCCGTTCAACTCCTCGAGGACGTCCTGTTCAGCCGGGTGCTGCGCCGGCATGGGCGTATTGTGGTCGCCCGCCAGTGCATCCACGTCTCACCTCGGCGTTGGCGCAAGCATGGCGTCGTCCGGCAGTCGGTGCGGAACTGGGCCTTGTTGACCTTGGCGGCCATCGGCGTGCCGCCTGACCGGTTAGCAGCTCTCTACCCACCGGTGCGTTGAAATCGCACTGCCATGGAACTTAAACAGTCCAATGTTCGTCAGAATTTTTGTTGTCGCTCCTTGAAGGCAGTGTTATAACGTTCCAACGATTGTCTGATTATCGAGCCCTCGCCCAAGACTCGCAACCATGGAACACGTGCCCCTTAACGCTGATGATCGTCCGTCAAGCGTCGCCTTGTGCGTGGCCCGGGCTCATGAGCTTACCGCCCGGGGTGAACGCGCCGCCGCGCTCACGGAACTCTCCGCAGCAATCGTGTTCGCGCAGCAAGAAGCTTTCGCGTCCATGGCCCGGCTTGCTCAGGCGCTCCGCAATCCACAAGGGCGAATGGATGATGAGCTGGCGCGGCAGACTGCCACGCAGCAGCAAGTCCTCTTCGACCTGCATCTCGAACGCGGGCAGTGCTATCTCGCCCTTGGTCAGTCCGCTCAGGCTATCGCAGACTTCAACAGCGTCTTGCAGCTCGATCCGACGCACGCGCGCGCCTATTCACACCGCGGCGAAGCATATTTTCAGACTGGCGATAACGGTCGCGCCGTAGCCGACTATCGCGAAGCCCTCAAGCTCAGTTCCGGCGGAATGTTCGCGCCGTCGGCCGAACCAATCGCCTCGGAAGCGAGCGAAACACGCGGACAGGGCTCGCCCCCGCAGGCCGTGCCCGTCGATCCTGAGCCCAGGAATGAAACTCAGACGATTCCGCTCGCGGCGGAAGCCAGCATGCTCACGCCGGCGATGCTCGTCCGTGTGGACGATTCAACATCTCCGCCTGAAGTCGAAGTCATTCCGCTCCTGGCTGAGCCCAGTCCCAGCGCGTCCACGATGCTGGCGACTTCCGACGAGCCCTCTGCCCCAGGCGGGCCCGAAGACGGGCTGACCATGGACTCCGAGGAAACGGCGGCTGCGAATCCTGCGACGTCGGAGGAAGTGACGCCGGTATCGCCCGCCGACCTCGAGGCAAGCCGCGCCTTCTATCGCCAGGGCGAGGTCGCCCGGAACAACGGCGACCACGAAGCCGCCGTGTCTGCCTACACGGCTGCACTCCATCATGACCCGGGCTACCGCCTTGCCTACCTCAATCGTGGACAGAGCTTCCGCGCGCAAAAGGCCTACGAGGCCGCGCTGGCTGATTTCACCGAACTCCTGCGTCTTGACGCGAACCATGCCGAGGCTCATTTTCGGCGTGGCAATGTGCGCGCGGATCGACAGGACCATGAAGGGGCGCTGGGCGACTACTCGGCGGCCCTGGCCATCGATCCCGGTCTGGTCGCTGCCCATGTTAACCGCGGTCTGGTTCATGCCAAGGTCGGTGACAGCGCGGCCGCCCTGGCGGATGCGGACGCGGCCATCCAGCTTGATCCTGGTTATGCCAGTGCGTACTTCTTGCGTGGCTCGGCCCATGCCCGGCTCGAGCACCTCGACGATGCGGTTACCGACTTCGATCGGCTGGTCGCTCTCGAGCCGCGCAACGCCCTGGCGTACAACGAGCGCGGGCTGGTGCAAGTCAGGCTGGGTCGACACGATCAGGCGGTCGCCGACTACACGATGGCCTTGCGATTGCGGCCACGCTTTGCCCATGCCCTTTACAATCGGGGCGTGGCCCATCGCTTGCGTGGTGATCATGCCCAGGCGATCGAGGATCTGAGCCTCATCCTTCGCTCCAAGCCAGATCATGTACCTGCTCTCCAGCAGCGCGGCCTGGCCTACCTTGCTGCCGAGCAATACGACGAGGCAGTGGCCGACTTCCTCGCTGCCGTACAGATCGAACCCGAGTTCCGTGAAGGCTACCAGCTCAGTCTGCAAGCGCTCCAGGCGAAGGCAGCTTCTCCTCCACCTGCGCAACCAGCTACCAAACAGACCGTACTGGCGTCGCCAGCGCCCACAACGAACAACGGATTCAGGCCTCGACGGAAGACCGCTTTGGCACGACCTTTGGCTGAGGAACCGCCAGCGTCTGTCGAGGCCGAAGCTCTCGCTCCATCGGCGCCGGCTCCCAGCGAGAAAGCCGAATACGACGAGGAGCCCGAGCCGTCGTACGAAGAGATTGCCTCGGCCGAGGCGCCAGCGGGCGAAGCTCCCGATTTGGCGCACTCGGTGGCAGCCATTGCAGCCCAGAGTGAAGAACAGGTCGACCTGGCCGCTCCCGCTACCGAGGATCCTGGCGCGACCATGTTGCAGAACGCGGGCAAGCTCAAGCTCGAATGCCCCGACTGCGAGATGTCCGGCCTATTCGACTTCAATCAGCTCAACAAGCTGATTCGCTGCCGCAACTGCAACAACTTCTACCGGGTCGACGCGCTAGGCGAGCTGGTGCGGATTCCGCCCGAGAAGCTGCCGACGGGGATCATGGTCGAGGTGCGCTCGGGGCTGGGCGGCTGGAAGCGGCGCTGGGTGCCCGCGCCCGGCGCCAAGATCACCGACTTGGCATTGCCGCAAGTTGCTGTGTCGCCGGAACCGCCAGCCCCCGCGCGGCCAAAGCCAACGTCTGCCCGGACGAAGAAGGGACCGAGCCGCCTCGAGCAGTTCCACGCCTGGTCGACGCAGCTTCGCGAAACACACGGTCGTTGGATCCTGGTCAGCCTGGTGGTGGCCGTGCTGGCCCTTGCGGGCATCGCGGCCACCCGGAACGTTGTGCCCATCGACCTGCGCGAGGGCAGCGATTCCGTCGCCCACGCCTGGATCAACCAGGACGTCGCCACCATGGAAAAATATGTGGACCC
>JBFWSD010000656.1:0-4767 GCA_050248575.1 Gemmataceae bacterium | reverse complement strand
CTCACAGCGATGGGCATGGCAAGGGCAGCGAGTTCGTGGTCCGCCTGCCCCTGGGAGACACGCCCTACTCGACTTCGGATTCCGGGATCCTGACGGTCACGGTGGCGAACAAGCACCGGGTGCTGGTGGTCGACGACAATGTCGATGCCGCCCAGAGCCTGGCGATGGTGCTGCGCTTGAAGGGGCACACCGTGAGCGTGGCTCACATTGGCCGGAAGGCGCTCGAGCTGGCCCGCAAGGAACGTCCAGAATTCGCGTTTCTGGATCAGGGCATGCCGCCGCCGAATGGCTACGAGGTGGCCCGGGCACTGCGCGGGCTGCCGGATATGCAGCATCTCACGTTGATTGCCCTCACGGGCTACGGCCAGGATGAACACCGCCACCTGTCGCGCGAGGCCGGCTTCGACCTGCACCTTGTCAAGCCCGTGGACGCGGATGCCGTCGAAAAGATCTTCGCGGCCCACGACGCCCGCCTCGCCGCCGCCAGCCGATGACGTTACTCGTCCGTGTTGATGGTGTCGATGAGCTGGCGGAGCGGCTCAGTCTGCGACGTCCGAATGCCCGACGGCGGCGCTCACGTCCGCGGCGGGTAATGGGCAGGTTGGAAACCTGCCCCACGCGGACACTCGTCTACCCCCTTTTTCCCCTTCGGGCTATCATGCCTTCGACCCCGAAGAATGTGGAGAAAGGGAGGGTGGCATGGCCGGGCGCTATGACGCGATCATCATTGGCGGCGGGCACAACGGGCTGGTCACCGCCTGCTATCTCGCCCGCGCCGGCAAGAAAGTCCTCGTCCTCGAACGCCGCCACGTGCTGGGGGGCTGCTGCGTTACCGAGGAGATCTTCCCCGGCTTCAAGGTCTCCACCGCCGCCTACGTCAACAGCCTCTTCCGCAAGGAGATCATCAAGGAACTCCGCCTCCGCGATTACGGCTACGAGATTCTCGAACGCGAGCCGAGCTCGTTCTCTCCGTTTCCCGACGGGCGTTCGCTGCTCCTGGGCTACGACGCGGCCCGCAATCATGCGGAGATTGCCAAGTTCAGCGAACGCGACGCCCGCAACTACCCGCGCTACGAGGCGATGCTCGAACGGGTGGCCAAGGTCGTCGAGCCCACGCTCGACATGATTCCCCCCAACGTGCTCAAGCCCGGGCTGCGCGATCTCTGGAGCATGCTGAAGCTCGGGCTGTCGTTTCGCAAGCTGGGCGGGCACCTGGGCGAAGCCGTCGAGATTCTCACCGGCCCGGCCCGCACCATTCTCGATCGCTGGTTCGAATCGGAGCAACTCAAGTCGGCACTGGCCACCGACGCGGTGATCGGCGCCTTCGCGGCCCCGTCGATGCCGGGCACCGCTTACGTGCTCTTCCATCACGTCATGGGCGAGACCAACGGCAAGCGCGGCGTGTGGGGCTACATGAAGGGAGGCATGGGCAGCTTGAGTAACGCGCTGGCGGGGGCGGCCCGCGATCTCAAGGTCGAGATCCGCACCGAGGCCGAGGTCGCCAAGATCGTCACCAAGGCCAACTACGTGTCGGGCGTGGCCCTCGTCACCGGCGAGGAGTTCGAGGCGCCGGTGGTGGCCAGCAATGCCGATTGCCGCATCACGTTCACGCGGCTGATCGATCCGAAGCTGTTGCCCGAGGACTTCCGGGCCGCGCTCGACCGAATCGACTACGGCAGCGCGTCGCTCAAGATCAACGTGGCGTAGTCGGAGGTGCCCGACTTCAAGGCGATGCCGGGCAGCAAGCCGGGCCCGCACCACCGGGGCACGATCCACATTTGCCCGGACCAGGATTACATCGAGCGCGCCTACGACGATGCCAAGTACGGGCGGCCCTCGCGCAACCCGATTCTGGAATGTACGATTCCCAGCGTGGTCGATCCGAGCGTGGCCCCGCCGGGCAAGCATCTCATGTCGATGTTCATCCAGTACGCCCCCTACCACCTGGCCGAAGGGACTTGGGATGAAGAGCGCGACCGCTTTGCCGACCGCTGCTTCGACATCCTGGAGGAGTACGCTCCGAACTTCAAGAAGTCGGTGATCGACCGGCAGGTGCTGACGCCGGTGGACCTGGAGCGGACATTCAACCTGACCGGGGGCAACATTTTCCAGGGCTCGATGGGGCTGAGCCAGCTGTTCATGTTCCGCCCGGTGGCGGGGTTCGCAGGCTACAAGACGCCCATCAAGGGGCTGTACCTGTGCGGCGCGGCGGCCCACCCGGGCGGCGGCGTCATGGGGGCCGCCGGACTGAATGCAGCCCGCGTGATCCTGAGCGGAAGATAACCTGACGCGCCAGGTTTCGGCGAAATCAGTCTCGCATTCGGCCGTCCGTGTGAGTAGCTTCTATTCACCTGATCCGATTCTCTCCACCCACCGGAGTTCAAACGATGATCCGCATGATGGTGCTGATGGCGTCGTTAGTAGTTGTGACGGTATTGCCCGCACAGGAGCAGCCCGGTCTGACCAAGGCAGAGAAGGACGAAGGCTTCATCTCTCTCTTCGACGGGAAATCGCTCACGGGCTGGAAGGGGGCCACGAAAGGCTACGCCGCCGAGAACGGCCTGCTGGTCTGTCAGAAGCAAGGGGGCGGCAACCTCTTCACCGAGAAGGAGTTCGGCGACATGGTCTTCCGCTTCGAGTACAAGCTCGAGCCGGGCGGCAACAACGGCGTCTCCATTCGCGGCCACGAAATCCAGATCCTCGACGACTATGCCCCGCAATACGCCAAGCTGAAGGATTGCCAGTATCACGGCTCCATCTATTGCAAGGTGCCCGCCAAGCGCGGCGCCCCGAAAAAAGCGGGCGAATGGAACACCGAAGAGATCACCGTGAAGGGCACCAGGTGGACCGTGAAGGTGAACGACAAGGTGGTCGTCGATGCCGACATCGCCGACGTGAAAGGGCTGGAAGCGGTGGCCAAGCGCAAGAGCGGCCCGCTTGGCTTCCTGGGTCACGGTGCCCGCCTCGAGTTCCGCAACCTGCGCGTGAAGGAGCTGAAGTAGCGGGCCGTGCTAGCCCGCCTTGACGCTGTAGACAGCCTCACCTATCATGCGAGAGTCGTTTAGCCAGCGAACGGCGTGGCCCCGTCGTCTAGTGGCCTAGGACACGGCCCTTTCAAGGCCGCGACACGGGTTCGAATCCCGTCGGGGTCAGTCGAAGTTCGAATGCCGCGTGTTTCTGTTTACAGGACGGACAGCGCACCGGCATTCATCCTCACGCCAATCCACCCATGAGACGGATGCTTGCCGGTTCAAGGATGGCCATCACGGGCGCTTCGCAGGGCATCGGGCAAGCCCTCGCGCTCGCGGCGGCAGCCAAGGGCGTGCGCGTGCTGGCGATTGCGCGGCAGCAGCCCTTGCTCGATGAACTGGCGGCCCGCATCAAGCAAGCCAACGGCACGGTTGCGACCGTCGCGGGCGACATCACCAGCCCGGAAGATCGCGCGCGGATGGTGCAGGCGGCAAAAGAGCATTTCGGCGGGCTCGATGTGCTGGTCAACAACGCCGGCATCGGCGCCACGGGCCACTTCGCCGAGTGTGAGCCCGATCGGCTGCGGAAGATCATGGAGGTCAACTTCTTTGGCCTCACCGAGACGACGCGCGTGTTCTTGCCGGTTTTGAAGGAGTCGGCAACCGAGGGCAAGCGGCCCGCCATCGTCAACATCTCGTCGATTGCCGGCAAGCGCGGCATCCCCGCGCGGAGCGAGTATTCGGCCAGCAAGTTTGCCGTACAAGGTTTCAGCGAGGCGCTTCGTGCCGAACTGGCCAAGGACGGCATCGATGTGTTACTGGTCTGCCCGGGACTGACCCAGACCAACTTTTCGCAGAACATGCTGGAGCAGAAGGCCAAGCTGCAAATGGATCACATGCGCGGCATGACCTCGGAGCAAGTGGCCGAGGCAACCCTCAGCGCCATCGCGAAGGGCAAGCGCGAAGTGGTCCTCACCTTCCAGGGGAAGTTGATGTGCTGGGTGAGCCGGTTTCTGCCCAGGCTGGCAGATCGGATTGCCCGCAAGCGCGTGCGCGAACTCTTCAAGGACGAGATCGAGGCCCGCAAGAAGCTGGGCAGCTAGGGAATCCCCTGCTTCTGGCCCGATAGCTTCCCTATTTTCACACGCAACCTCACATATTCGAGTTCTTTGCCGGAAATTCCTTTCCTGACCGTCCGGAAAAGTTGCAGAATCGCATAATGCGGTGGGGGGATGACAACGAGCTGCGAATTGACTCGTCTCACGTCCATTGGAGTTACACCATGCACACGATGAAGTCGCGTCTTGTGGTGGCCCTGACGGCGCTGGCCATGGTGGCTGCCCTCGACAGCCGCCTCCAGGCTGCCGATCGCACGGGCCGGGAAATCTATCGCTACACCCTCAACGGCACTGCCCTCATCATCGTTCCGATGAAGGACGGCACGGCCACCGGCACGGGCTGGGTCGTCGACCTCAAGAACAAGCTCATCGTGACCAACCATCACGTGGTCGAAGAGAACCCGCGGATCTTCGTGCTCTTCCCACTCTTTGACAAGGAAGGCTCGGTCCGCTCCGACCGCGCCGACTACAAGGAGCAAGACGGCTATCGCGCCAAGCTGATCCATTTCGACAAGAAGAAGGACCTGGCCCTGATCCAGGTGACCGATCGGTTGCCCGATGAAGTGAAGGAACTGAAAGTGGCCGGACGCAGCCCGGATCCAGGCGAGCGCGTCCACGCCGTGGGCAATCCCGGTGCTTCGGGTGCCCTCTGGGTTTATACTTCCGGCAGCGTACGGGCT
>JBFWSD010000655.1:0-4770 GCA_050248575.1 Gemmataceae bacterium | reverse complement strand
ACTCTCCCGGGCACGTGGTGTTCCTGTTGCGGAGTTCGCCGCTGTGGCTGCTGGCAGGCGACACCGTGATGCAGGGCAGCATCGGCCGCTTCGACTTCCCGGGCAGCAACGGCCAGCTGCTGGTGAATAGTATTCGCAGCAAGATCCTGACGTTGCCCGGCGACACGGTCATCTATCCGGGGCACGGCCCGGCCACCTGCGTGGGCGAAGAAAAGGCGCACAATCCATTCGTCGGGGATCAATCGATCCTGGAATGGCCCGAGCCTACGGCCGGGTAAGTCAAGAAGCAGGGGCCGTGCAGACGCGATTGCGGCCCGTTTCCTTGGCGTGATACAGGGCCTGATCGGCTTGCTTGAGCAGGGTCTCGATGTCGCTGTCGCCTTGCAAGGAAGTAAGGCCGATACTGATCGTCAGCCTCACCTCGCCATGGTCGAGGTAAAAGGGGGTCTGGGCCACGCGGCGGCGGATCCGCTCGGCAATGCGCAGGGCAGTACGGCCATCCGTCTCGACCAGCCCGACCAGAAATTCCTCGCCGCCATAGCGGCCAATCACGTCTGCCGGCCGTAGCACGCTCCGTACAGTGGCCACCACGTTACTCAGCACCTGGTCTCCTGCCCCGTGACCGTGGCGATCGTTCACTTCCTTGAAGTGGTCGAGGTCGAGGAACAGCAAGCTGAACGGGTGACGGAAACGCAAGCTGCGCTCGACCTCCATGTGCAGAGATTCCATCACGTGGCGGCGATTGCTGACGCGCGTCAACTCGTCGACCCGGGCCAGCTCTTGCAACGACTTCTGTGCCTCGGTGAGCTGATCGAGCAGGCTCTCCAGGCGTTGCATGGTGGCCTGGTAATACGTTTCCACGGCGAGGGTGGCATCGAGAGCCAGCATCTTCTGCAGCGTGACTTGCAAACCTGCCAGGAGCGCCGCGTCCTGGCCATGCACGCGCGCCAGTCGCTGGCTGATCCGCTCGAAGAGGACCGCATAGCCCCCAAGATACCACTTCTGTTCGAGGCCAACCCGCTCGTGGACCACACCGGTGCGCAGCCTGGACTCGAAGTAGTCGAGGCCAGCGCTGTGCTGGCCGAGTTCGAGCAAGTAACGCCGCTGCAGTTGCTGCAGCCGTTGCCGCACTGCCGGTTCGTTCAAGAAGCGATCGAGCTGAGGAAACTGGAACAGGTGGGCATAGAATTCAGCGATGATGCCGTCAACGTCATCGGCAATCGCCTCATGAATCAGGCGCAGGTGCTGTTCGTCGTCAGCGGTGAAGTTCAGAAACGCGCGGCGGGCCAGGATCTCGTCCTGGTCGATGCGCATCTGCTGGCAAAGAGGATGCTGCATGGCTTTGGAATGCGGCTTCGGGTGGGAAACTACACAGCACTTCGCGCCAGTCAAGCCGGCGCGAGGTGCTGTGCTGGAGAGCGCGACTAATGTGCGGCGGCGGGAGCGGCGGCGCCATTCTCCTTGGTCTCGAGGGCCGCCATCGGTCCCTTGACCGTCAGCACCGGGCACGGAGCCTTGCGAAGCACATTTTCAGCGACACTGCCCATCAGCAGACGCCGCAGCCCCGAGCGGCCGTGCGTGCCCATCACGATCAGGTCGCAGGCGGTTTCTTCGGCCAGCCCCACGATCTCGGCGATCGGGTCTCCCTCGACGAGCTTCGTCTCTACCCGCAGTTCGCGCACGCGCGGGTCGCTCGCCTCCAGGTTCCGGAAGGACTCCCAGATCTTCTCTTTGTAGAACTCGGGAGGCAGAGACGCCACCACCTCGTCATAGGCCAGCGGTGGCGCCATCACGTGCGCGACCACCACCTGTGCACCGTGGTCCCGCGCCAGTGACATCGCCAGATGGAAGGCGTAATGCGAGCTCTCCGAAAAGTCGGTCGGGCACAGGATCGTGTGCAGTTTCATGGCTCAGCGCTCCTTTCCGATGGGTATTGTTTCACAAGAATGAGGAGCAAATGTCGCGCCAAACTGGCTTGCCAGTCGTCCGTTGCCACGCGACTGACCTACTGACCACCGGCATCAAAAGCAAAGGCGGGCCACCTGTGCGGCCCGCCCTTGCGGGGGTGAACGGATCGGTCCGCCCGATCACGTCTTCGCATGGACACGGAAGGGCTGGCTTGCCGCTTCGGTCTTGGCCTGCTCGGCCTTCATCACGACCACGGGGCAGTGTGCCTTGCGCAACACCTCTTCGGCGACGCTGCCCATGATCACGCGGCTCAGCCCTGCGCGACCGTGCGTGCCGAGCACGATCAGCTCTGCGCCGGCTTCGCGGGCCGCTTCGAGGATCACGGCCGCTGGGTCGCCTTCCATGACGCGGGTTTCGAAATGGACGGCCGGGTCGGTGGGCCTCAATTTCTCGAGGTCGCGCCGGGCATGTTCGAGGGCCTCTTCGTAAACACGCTGGGTCAGCGCTTCGCCAAAGGCGACCGCTGGCGGCGGCACTGCGTGTACCACCACCAGCTTGGCACCGTGGTCAAAAGCCAGCGAGCAGGCCAGCCCGAAGGCAGGCTGCGAACGCTGTGAAAAATCAGTCGCATAAAGGATGGTCTTGAAGTGCAACATCTTGGTCCTCCCTTTCGCTCACCCCGGCGCTGTTCCCGGATCACTTCTCGACTTGGCCAGCACTGCTGGCAAGTTCCTGCTCGGCGGTCGGCGACGGATATTTCACCGTCAAGACCGGGCACGTCGCACGACGCACGATCTTCTCGGCCACACTTCCCAGCAAGAGCCGGCTCAGTCCCGTCCACCCATGCGTGCCCATGACAATCAAGCTGGCCTGCTGTTCCGCGGCGAACTTCAGGATCGATGTGACCGGATCGCCATCCAGCAAATGCCGTTCAACGGTGACGCCAGGGCCAGCATCCGGCACGTGCGAGAGCCGCCTCTTCAATTCTTCGCGGAAACCTTCGTCGGGCGGCACGATCATGCCGTCTCCATACAAGATCGGCGCGGGGGCTTGCACGTGGACCACCAGGATCCGCGAACCGTGATCCCGCGCCAGGGCACAGGCCATTTCGAAGGCATACTGCGCGTGTTCCGAGAAATCGGTGGGGTGGACAATGGTCTTGATAGGAAGCATGATGGGATCCTCCTTCCGAGGCTATTGGGCGTGTGTGACTCTCAACTCGTTGAAAGAGCAAACCCCGTGCCTTTGGGGGCCCGATAACGCCAAACGCAATGTGCCCGTTTTCTGGCGGTTTTCATTGTCCGCGCCCTGACGCTGTGCGGGTTCGGCACAGTTTCGGGCAGCAATCGCACGGCCCGGCGCGCTGGCATTTTCAGCTCCTTGTGGTTGTCTCGCAGTCTTGTAACATGTCGTCGACGCCCCACGCTGGAGGTTGGCCATGCCTAAGGCAGTGCATCCGCGCTTTGTACCACCGCCTTGTCAGGACCGAACTGAATCCGGGCTGGCCATTCTGCGCGACGGCTCGACAGCTCGACTCCGCCTGGCCACCTCCAACGACACCGAACTGATGCAGGCCTTTTACGAGAAACTCTCGCCAGAATCTCGGCGGCAACGTTTCTTCTCGGCGTCGTTGCCCTCTGCCGACCTCATCGCTTCCTTGTGCGATAGCGGCGATCCGCGTACACGGGTCACGTTGTTGTTGCTGCGGGAACGCGAGGGGAGTGTGCGCATTGTCGGCACCGGGTCTTACTTCGCGCGCAATGATTCGAGCGCCGAAGTCGCCTTCGCCGTCGATGACAGTTTCCAGGGTAAAGGTGTGGGCACGTTGCTCCTGGAGCGATTGGCCCTCGTGGCTGTCCGCCACGGCTTCACGAGCTTCTGGGCGGTCACCCAGGCTGAGAACCGCGCCATGCGTGAAGTGTTCCGCGACTCGGGCTTTGCTTTGCACGAGCAGTTCGAAGAGGGCGAGATCGAGATCGACCTCTCGGTGGTGCCGAGCGAGGCCAGTGTGGCGCGGCTGGAAATGCGCGACCGGATTGCCACGACCGCATCCTTGCGGCCCTTCTTCGCGCCCCGTTCCGTGGCGGTCATCGGCGCCTCGCGCGACCCGGGCAGCATTGGCTATCGCATCCTCGAGGGGCTCGTCACCAACCGCTTCCAGGGACCGGTTTACCCGGTCAATCCGAAGGCGACCGTGGTTGCTTGCATTCGCGCCTATCCTTCCTTGCGCGACGTGGCCGGGCCGGTGGACCTGGCCATCATCGCCGTGCCCGCCAAGGCCGTGCTGTCGGTGGTCGATGACTGCGCGGCGCGCGGCGTGCGCGCCCTGGTGGTCATCTCGGCCGGCTTTGCCGAGGTGGACAAGACGGGCCAGGAACTGCAACGGCAACTGGTCGAGAAAGTTCGCGGTCTAGGGATGCGCCTGGTCGGCCCGAATTGCCTTGGTCTGCTCAACACGCATCCGGACGTGAAACTGAACGCGTCGTTCTCGCCGATCTTTCCGCCCGCGGGACGGGTCGCGCTCCTGTCGCAGAGCGGCGCGCTCGGGCTGGCGATCCTCGATGCCGCCCGCCGGCTGCAGCTGGGCATGTCCACTTTCGTCAGCGTCGGCAACAAGGCCGATGTCTCCGGCAACGATCTGCTGCAATACTGGGAAGAAGATCCGAACACCGATGTGATCCTTCTCTACCTGGAGTCGTTCGGCAATCCGCGGCGTTTCGCGCGGATTGCCCGCCGCGTCGGGCTGCGCAATCCGATCATTGCCCTCAAGAGTGGGCGCAGCAAAGCCGGCGAGCGGGCCGCGGGCTCGCATACAGCGGCCCAGGCAGCCAGCGACGTCGCCGAGGACGCCCAGTTCCAGCA
>JBFWSD010000654.1:0-4772 GCA_050248575.1 Gemmataceae bacterium | reverse complement strand
GCTCACGGGTTTGCCATAGTAGGCGATCTTGATAATCTTTGACTTGGCCTGGAAAGCATCGCAAACTCTGTCAGGTTTGCTGGGCCTCGACGCGCCTTTGTCTCACGACGACCCCACCATCGTTCTGGCATGACCCAGGGACAGCTGCGGCTCAGGATTGTCGACGATATCCAGTGCGAAACTGCTGGACCTTGACTGAGCTCTGAGCATGAACACTGCTGCACTTCTCACGGCATCGCTGGGCATTCAACTGGTGGGTGTCGCGCTCGCCGTGTATTGCGCGTGGAAGGCTCAGTGGAAGGCGGCGTGGCTCGCAGTTGCCCTGGCGCTCGGGCTGGTTGCTGCCCGTTCCGTCACGTTGTTGGCCAGTCGCGGCCCAGCAGCCGTTTCCGCGGAGTGGGTGAGTCTGCTCGCAGCGACCTTCATGGTGATCGGGCTATCCCTGATGCCAGCGCTGAGTGACCAGTGGCGACATGCCTTGGATCTCACGGTCGCCACGGAGGCGCAAGCCAGGTTGCAGCAGGAGCGCCATTTCACGGAAGTGGCCCTGGACTCTGCCCGCATATTGCTCCTTATCACCGACGCTGCAGGACGGGTTCAAAGCGCCAGTCGGGCGTTCGAAGAAGCTACGGGCTGGTCAGCAAGCGAGGTACTGAACCGTCCGGTGTGGACGCTGATCGCCAGCGAGCACGAAGCCAAGCTCTTCGAGTCGACTCTGAATGACCTGGGTCCCGAGTCGTCGCCACGCGGCACGGTCAACCACTGGCTGACCAAGGATGGCAGTCAACGCCTGATTGAGTGGGCCCATGCCGTGCTCGTGGGCTCGACGGGCAAGGTCGAGCACATCGTGAGCACGGGCTTCGATATCACCGAACGCGCACGCGCCGAAGTGACGCTCGCCGAAACGGAGCCGCGTTATCGCCTGTTGCTCGAACAGGTGCCCGCTGTGCTGTGGACGACCGACAAGAAGCTGAACTTCACAACCGGCATCGGCGCCGGGCTGGCACACCTCGGACTCAAACCGGGCCAGTTGCAGATGGTCGGAGTTTCGCTGTACACCTACTTCCAGACGGACGACGACAAGGAGCCCAACGTTGCCGCACACCTCAAGGCGCTGGCGGGCACCCGGGTCGAGTGGGATACGGTATGGCTGGGGCGCGATTTTCATGCCATTGTCGAGCCGTTGCACGATGCCCACGGTGAGATCATCGGCACGATTGGTATCGCCCTGGATATTGCCGAACGCAAGCAGGTCGAGAAGTCCCTTCGCGACAGCGAAGAGTTCTTGCGTATTTCCCAGCAGGCCGGACGTTGTGGCAGCTGGGAATGGAATCCGAGCAACAACCATGTGAAATGGTCGACAGAAATGTGCCGGCTGCACGGCATCGCCCCACAGGAGTTCGGGAACAGCCTCGATGCTGCCCTGGCTTATATTCATCCCGATGACGTTGGCATCATTCACAGCGGCATGCGCGTTCTCTTCGAACGGAATCAGTTCCCACCCAACGAATTCCGCATCGTCCGCCCAGATGGGGAACAGCGCGTAGTCTACGGGCGTGGCGACATTCAGCGCGACGAACAGGGCAACATCACCAAGATCATTGGCACCGTGACCGACGTGACGGATCACCGGGAGATGTCGCTGGCGCTGCGTCAGAGTGAAGAGCGTTATCGCACCCTCGTCGACTATGCGCCCGAGGCGATCGTCGTTCTGGACGTTGACACGGGAAGATTCGTGGACGCCAATGACAGGGCGTGCAAGTTCTTTGGCATGGAGCGCGAAGAACTCTTCAAGCATGGCCCCGTCGATTTGAGCCCGCCGCGACAGCCGGGCCGCCGTCCTTCCCGTGAAGTCGCCCAGGAGGGGATCGCTGCAGCGCTGGCCGGCGTCAGTCAGCAGTTTGAATGGGTTCACCGTGACGCCACGGGCAAGGACATCGATTGCGAGGTTTTTCTCGTCCGGCTGCCGTCGCAATCGGGCAATCTGGTGCGCGGCAGCATCGTCGACATTACCGCGCGCAAGCAAGCTCAGGTCGAACAGGCCCGTCTCGCCGCCATCATCGAAGCAACATCCGACTTCGTCGGCACGGCCGACGATAGCGGTCACGCTCTCTACCTCAACCGCGCCATGCGCGAAGGGCTCGATGTTCCCGAGGACGCGGATGTTCTCCAGTCGAATATTGCCGATTATCATCCGGACTGGGCAGCACGACTGGTGCTGGACGAGGCCCTGCCGATCGCGCGGCGCGACGGGCGCTGGTCCGGGGAATCGGCAATGAAAACGCGCAACGGTCGCGAAATCCCCGTTTCGCAAGTCGTCCTTGCCCACAAGGACGCCAATGGCTCTGTCCGGTTCTTTTCCACGGTGGCCCGGGATGTCAGCGAGCGCAGGCAAGCCGAGGAGCAGTTGCGCCGCTTCAACCTCGAACTCGAAGAACGCGTGCGGCAGCGGACGACCCAGCTCGAGGCCGCCAATCGCGAGCTGGAGGCATTCTCCTACAGCGTTTCGCACGACCTGCGCGCTCCTCTGCGTGCCATCACGGGTTTCTGCAACCTGCTCGTGCGCGATCATGCCGCACAGTTGCAGGGCGAAGCTGCTCACTACTTGCGACGCGTGGCCGCCAACGCCGAACAGATGGGGCACCTCGTCGATGATCTGTTGAGCTTCTCCCGCCTCGGTCGGCAGGCGCTCAATCGAAATGAGGTCGAGCCTGAAGGGATCGTCCGCCAGATTCTCGCCGAGCAGGAGCAGGCGCTGAAGGATCGCCGTGTGCAGATTACCGTGGGCGTGCTGCCAGCATGCCGGGCCGACCCCACCCTGCTCAAGCAAGTTTTCGCAAACCTGATCGACAACGCCTTGAAGTATTCCCGGCCGCGCGATCCAGCCATCGTCGACATCGGCAGCCTGCACGACTGCGAAACCGCTCCGGTCGTCTATTTCGTCAAGGACAACGGCGTTGGCTTCAACATGCGCTACGCCGACAAGCTCTTCGGCGTCTTCCAACGCTTGCATCGCGCCGAGGAATTCGAAGGGACAGGCGTGGGGCTGGCCATTGTCGAACGGATCATACGAAGGCACGGCGGCCGCGTCTGGGCCGAAGCAGCCCTGGACCAGGGCGCTACCTTCTATTTTGTGCTCGAGGGAGAAAACCCCGACGAGCAAGGAGACCCTCATGGCCGCACAACCGATTGAGATCATGCTGATCGAGGACAATTCGGATGACATCGATCTCACCGTCCGTTCGTTGCGCGACCACGGCATTCTCAACCAGATCCAGATCCTGCGCGACGGCGAGGAGGCCATGGCGTTCTTCTTCGACGCGCCGGCGGCCCAGGATGATCTCAACGATCTTCGGATCGTCTTGCTGGATCTCAAGCTGCCCAAGGTCTATGGGCTGGAAGTCCTGGAACGCTTGAAGTCGGACCCGCGCACCAAGCCGATTCCCGTCGTGATGCTGACGTCATCACACGAGGACCAGGACATCGCAAAGTGTTACCAGCTCGGTGCCAACAGCTACATTGTGAAGCCAGTTGATTTTGCCCAGTTCAGTGAAGTCGTCCGTGAACTTGGCAAGTACTGGCTGGTCATCAACAAGCGGTGACACATCGCCGCGCCGGCCGATCGAGCGCGGCGTGGACGGGCAATTCAAGCCAAGAAACGAACCACAAAGGCTCCGAGGACGCAAGATCAAGCCGTCATGCTCCGTGTGCATGCTACATGCCGAGATGACGCCTGAGATCGGCCCGCCGCAGCGGGCCCACACATAGTCCACGACGTCACCCACGGTGCGGATGCGCTCGGCGTCCTCAGCGCGGATGGAAACGTCGAACTCGTCCTCGATCTCCATGACCAGTTCGACAAGTTCGAGCCCCATGAGCTACCTCCGGCTGGATCAGTTGGCACCAAGGTCCCCGACGAAGCGGGCCGCGCGTTTGACGTGGATGCGCAGCATGCCAATTTCCCATAATACTGCGCCGGGCCGGGGAAAAGTACGTGTCGGGCTTGTCTGTCCGTGAACGGACTGCTTGCACACTTTGCTTGCACATGAAGCCTGTTATGCAAGTCGCCTCAGGTCATTGCCGCTTGGCGATTTAAGGCGAAACTTGCCGAATCGCGAGTGTGCAAGCACCCAGCCCGTGGCCCGCATGCTCATGCCGTAACTGCTGACTCCCACAAGACTTTTGTTGCTGACACGGTTTCACCTGCACCCCGGAACGGCACTCACTCCAGCACGGACCGCACGCCGGCCGAGCTTGCCGCGGCGTGGCGTCTCGTCGAGCATGGCGCGTAATCCCCGCTTGCGCAATGGAGGCCTATTTCTGTCTGCTCTTAGCCATTGCAGGATCTTGATTTGTGCCAAAACAGCGGCTCCGAGAGGCAAAAAGTGCGCAAACAATCGCCTCAAGTCATAGTAGCCAAACGACTTTCGCATCAGGTGTCGACACCGAGCGACATTGGTTGGCAGATCATTCGACACCTCCCGTCGCGCAGCGGGCTAGTTTCCCATAATGTTGCGCCGGGCCGGGGAAATGTACGTGTCAGGTTTGTCTGTCCGTGGGGCCAGGAATCCACGAATCGACACGAATGAAAACAGCTCGGCAGAAAGGGCGCAACAACTACGGCTCTCTGACTCGCTACTGCGCAGGTGATCAGAGAACCCAGATTTGTTGCGCCCTTTCAGGGCTTTCTCTATTCTCACCGCCCTGTCCCAGGGCGACGCCGAAGGACACTTCCTGCTGGAAGTGTCCTTCGGCTCTGCCCTGGGCTGGTT